>NZ_JBMDXJ010000483.1:0-1541 GCF_048594945.1 Pseudactinotalea sp.
GGCTGGAAGCCGTGTGGGACCTGGCGAAACGGGGTCTCGGGTCGTCGCGCTCCACGGCCGACTCTAGACTCGGCGCGGCAGTCACGGAACCAACGAGACGAAGTCGAACACCCCTGACCGCCAAGCAAATAGACGCGATTCTGAAGCGCCCTGAGTTTCGTTCCGTGGTTAGACGGGCGCGGGCGCGGTCGTCTTTGGTTGAGTGTAGGACGCTTCGATTTCGGCCGGGGTGCGGTAGCCGAGTGCCTCGTGGAGGCGCTTCGTGTTCCACCAGTTAACCCAGTCCAGAGTCGCGATTTCGACCGCGGTGACGGTCGGCCAGGTGCGGTGGCGATGGATGAGTTCGGCCTTGTAGAGACCGTTGACGGTCTCGGCGAGGGCGTTGTCGTAACTGTCGCCGACGGTGCCGACGGATGCTTTGACTCCGGCGGTGATCAGCGCGTCCGAGTACGCCAACGAGACGTACTGACTGCCGCGGTCGCTGTGATGGACCAGGCCGCTGCCGGAGGCCTCGGCGCGGGTGCTCAGCAGCGCGTGCTCGAGAGCCTGCAGCGGCAGTGCCTCGGTGTGGAGGCTGGCCGCGACGGCCCAGCCGACAATCCGACGGGTGCAGACGTCCGTGATGAACGCGGTATAGCAGAACCCGGTTGGCATGCGAACGTAGGTAATGTCCGCGACCCAGAGCTGGTTCGGCCCAAGCGCAGTGAAGTCCCGTTCAACCAGGTCAGGACGACGATCGGACACTCCCGAGGGGGTAGTCGTGAGCGCTTTGCGGCCACGGCGAACCCCTTTCAGGCCAACTACTTTCATCAACCGAGCAGTCTGGTCCCGGCCGATGTCCCAACCGGCCCGGCGCATCGCCTGGTGCATCTTGCGATACCCGTGGACGCCGTAGTTCTCGGCGTGGATCCTTCGGATCTCACCAACTAGCACCTCGTCGCGGATGGCCCGGGCAGAGCTTGGGCGCTGCTTCGCGGCTCGATAGCCGCGGGAGGTGAGGAACCCACAGTCTGTCGCGCTGAGCACGCGGCAGATGGCCTCGACCCCGAACTGATCACGGTGCACGTCGATGAACCGGATCATTTCGTTGTGGGGCGGTCGAGCTCCGCTGCGAAAAACGCTGATGCCTTCTTCAGGATCTCGTTCGCACGGCGCGCCTCGGCAAGCTCGCGCCGTAGCCGGCGGTTCTCCTCCTCGAGCGAATCTTGCGGGCGGGACGTTCCTTCGGCGGGGCCGTAGCGATTGCACCAGATCCGCAGAGTCTCCTCGCCGACGCCGAGCTGAGGCGCGACGGCACGGATCGACTGCGCTCTGGGACCACCTTCGAGGGCGTGCCGGTCGTAGACCATGCGGACCGCACGATCACGGAGCTCTGGACTGAACTTCTTGGGCATGTTCCGATTCTCCTTCGGGAGAGACTCGGAACGGAACCCAGGGCGCTTCAGAGAGGCCACTTGCACCGAGTGTGGTCCCGGCCGTATTCGCAAAGTGGAGGATCGAATTGACTCACGAGATCGCAGCGAAGCCCGGTTGCGACCCAT
>NZ_JBMDXJ010000484.1:0-13861 GCF_048594945.1 Pseudactinotalea sp.
ATGATCAACAGCTGCCCGCCGGAGTGGGTGACCGCCTGCCGCTGCGGCGGGTTCAGACCCTCGACCAACGCGTCGGCGACCAACGAGCCCTGCTCCGCTCCGCCGTCGGGCTGCTCGTCTTCACGAGGCGGCATGACCCGGGGCAGGTGGGACTCGACATCGGGGCGCGGAGCGCCACTGAGGCCAGGAAGCGGAAGGTCGCTGAAGAGTGAAGTCATCGCGCCGCCAGCCTAGAGGCCACGTCCGACGACGGCGGCCCGGCCTTGGTCTGTTGTGGCTCTTGACAGGCCGCCACAACTAGTGTTGTATTGGCACATACGTTCGACGAAGAAGCAGGAGGCGGAGATGAGCACCACAGTTCCCCCTGCCTCTGCTGCGCGGAGTGCGGTCCCGATGGAGCCCGCGGAGGTGGCGGATCTGCTTGCGTCGGCTCGCGAGGTCGTCGCGGTGCTGGGAGCGGCAGCCGTCGGGGGTATCGAGCAGACGCTCGGGCCCGAGGGTGGCAACCCGGATGGTGCCGAGCTTGTCGACCTCATCTCCTCGTTGGAGGACCTCACCGCAGCGGCGGCCGCTCTGCAGGCGCGCGCCGCCATGGAGCTGGACAAGACCCGGCGCGCCCACGAGGCCCGCCAGGACGTCCCCGCTCGGCGGCGCGGCCGGGGCGTGGCGGCCGAGGTGGCGCTCGCCGCTCGAACCTCGTTGGCGCGCGGGAGCACGCTGCTCGGTTTCGGCAAGGCGCTCTGTCTCGAGATGCCGCACACCCTGTCTGCGCTCGCCGGTGGGCGCCTGTCCGCGTGGCGGGCGATGCTGCTCGTCAAGGAATCGGCATGTCTGCCGGCGCCGGAGCGGGTGCGCATGGACCGGGAGCTGTGCGAAGACCCTGAGCGCCTGGCGGGCCTGGGCGACCGGCAGGTCGGCGGTGCGGCACGTGCATGGTGCGCTGCGCAGAACCCGGCTGCGGTCGTGGAGCGACAGCGCCGCGCCGAGTCGGAACGGCGGGTCACGCTGCGCCCGGCCCCGGACACCATGACCTACCTGACCGCCCTGCTGCCCGTGGCAGAAGGCGTCGCTGCGTACAAGGCGCTGACCGAGCAGGTCGATGCCGCCCGGGCCGCTGGACCGGCCGAGGCAGGCGAGACGCCGCGATCGCGCGGACAGCTGATGGCCGATGCGCTGGTGGCCACGCTCACCGGTTGTGCACCGGGCGAGCGGCCGCCGGTCCTCGTGAATCTGGTGATGACCGACCGTGCCCTGTTCTCCGGCGACAGCGATGCCGCGGAGGTGCCGGGCTACGGCCCGGTCCCCGCAGCCTGGGCCAGAGACCTGGTCCGTGACAGCACGCAGGCGTGGGTCCGCCGGCTCTACACCTCCCCGAGCACCGGCGCGCTGGTGGCGATGGACTCCCGCAAGCGCACCGCGCCCGCCGGCCTCGCCGCCTTCATCGAGCTCCGCGACCACGCCACCTGCCGGGTGGCCTGGTGCGACGCCCCCGGTCGCCACATCGACCACGCGGACCCGGCAGCGAACAGCGGCTGCACCAACGGCGTCAACCAGCAGGTCACCTGCGAGGCGCACAACTACGCCAAGCAGGCGCCGGGGTGGTCCGCGATCGGCCCGCCGAGCCCGACCTCGAGCAGGGTGGCCGACCACGCACCGCACCGGATCGAGACGACCACGCCCACCGGGCACAGATACGTCAGCACGGCCCAGCCGCCGGGGCATCAGCCAGCGCGGCGTCCCGCCACCGGCACCTGGCCGCGGCGACTACACACCCGTCCGCGCGGATCACCAGGCGAACGCGCCCTCGCCGAGGCACTCGCGCGCGCCGCGTGACCGAGGCTGGCAGACTGCGGCTCGTGACCAGCCCCCAGGCCGTCGGAGCCGACGCGCCGGCGCACCGACGCAACATCTGGGGCTTCGGGCTCGGCACCCTGGGCCGCGACATGGTCGCTGCGCTGGTGACGATGTTCCTGATGGTCTACCTCACCGAGGTGGTCCAGGTGTCGAACAGCACGCTCGGCGCGATCACCGTGGTGCTGGTGCTGATGCGGCTGTTCGATGCGGTCAACGACCCCGTGATGGGTCTGATCGTCGACAACACACGCACCCGGTGGGGCAAGTTCAAGCCGTGGATCGCGATCGGCGCTCTGGCGTGGGCGGGCGCGACCGTGCTGATGTTCTCGGACTGGGGGCTCAGCGGCGCCGCGTTCGTGGCCGCGTTCATCGGCGTCTACCTGCTGTGGGAGGTCGCGTACACGGTCAACGACATCTCCTACTACGGCATGCTGCCCTCGCTCTCGCGGGACCAGACCGAGCGTGAACGGATCGGCGTCGTGGCCCGCGTATGCGCGAACATCGGCCTGTTCTCGCTGGTGGTCGCGCTGGTCCCCGTGACCTCGGCGCTGGAGCACGCGCTCGGGTCGGCCCAGCAGGCGTGGTTCGTGCTCGCGATCGGCGTCGCCGCGATCATGCTCGCCTTCCAGGCGATCACGCTGGTCGCGACCCGCCAGCGGGTCGGAGCGGTCGTACCGGAGCCGACACCGCTGCGGGACCTGCTCGCGGTCGTCGTCCGCAACGACCAGCTGCTCTGGGTCACGCTGGCGATGGTGGCGTTCATGGCCGGGTACACACTGACCACCAGCCTCGGCCTGTACTTCTTCACCTACATCTACGGCGACGCCGGCATGTACTCGGTCTTCGCCGCGATCCTCGGGCTGACGCAGCTCGCCGGCCTGCTGGCGTTCCCGCTGGTGTCGAAGCGCCTCAGCAGGCGCGGGATCCACCTGCTCGCGACCGTGCTGTGCGCCGTGGGCTACGGCGTGTTCCTGATCTCCGGCACGTCGATGCCGGTGATCGGCCTCGCTGGCGTGCTGCTGTTCAGCGGCCAGGCCTTCATCCAGCTGCTCATGATGATGTTCATCGCCGACTCGGTGGAGTACGGCCAGTGGAAGCTCGGGCGCCGCAACGAGTCGGTCACCTTCTCGCTGCAGCCCTTCATCTACAAGGCGTCGAGCGCGCTGGCCAGCGGCGGCGTGGGCCTGACGCTGATCCTCTCCGGCGTCAACGAGGCCGAGACGGCCGCCGACGTCACCACCGGCGGCGTCGCGGTCTTCAAGCTCGCGATGATGGGCGTCCCGCTCGCCCTGGTGGTCCTCAGCTGGCTGGTGCTCGCTCGCAAGTACCGCCTGGATGAAGGCACGTACGCAGGGATCATCGCCGACCTCCGCAGCCGCGAGAGCGCCTCACTCACCGAGGAACGCCGATGAGCGCTGAGCACGACCCCCGGCTGAGGGAGATCTACGCCCACCCCGTGGGCAGGGACGCGATCGACCGGCTGCTGCTGCAGATCGGCCGCTCGCCGCGGTGGGTCACCAACCCGTTGGCCGCGACCATGCGGCTGAGCACTCTGGCCCGGCTCGCCAAGCCGGTTCTCGGCGATCGCTTCGCGCCCTCGCTGCTGGAGGTGCTCGCCGATCACGACGACGCACCCACCTCGACGCCCGCCGTCGTCACGTCCGCCGAGCAGCCGTGGTGGACTCGCGCGGTCTTCTACCAGGTCTACCCCCGATCCTTCGCGGACTCCGACGGCGACGGCGTGGGCGACCTTCGTGGGGTGCTGTCACGTCTGGATCACCTCGCCGATCTCGGTGTCGACTGCCTGTGGCTGTCGCCGATCTTCGACTCGCCGAACGAGGACATGGGTTACGACGTGCGCGACTACCGCGCGGTCATGGCCGAGATGGGCACGCTGGCCGACCTCGACGAGCTGATCGCGGCCTGCCACGAGCGCGGCATGCGGATCATCCTCGACCTGGTGGTCAACCACACCTCCGCCGAGCACGCGTGGTTCCAGGCCGCCGTCGCCGATCCCGAGGGCCCCTACGGCTCCTACTACCACCTGCGGCCGGGGCGACCGGGTGAAGACGGCACCGGCCCACCTCCGAACAACTGGACCTCGTTCTTCAGCGGCAGCGCGTGGCGCTGGATCCCGCAGGCGCAGCGGTGGGCGCTGCACCTCTTCGCACCCGGTCAGGTGGACCTGCGGTGGGAGGAGCCGCAGGTGCGCGCCGAGGTCGCCGACATCGTGCAGTGGTGGCGGGCACGCGGCGTCGACGGCTTCCGGCTCGACGTCATCAACTACATCTCGAAGCGCCCAGACCTACCCGACGGCAACGAAGCGATCGGAGCCCTGCTCGGGTTCCCCGGAATCGAGCACTACTTCTTCGGCCCGCGGCTGCACGAGTACCTGCGCGACCTTCGCACGCACGGCTTCACCCGCGCCCCCCATGCGCCGGCACCCCCCTCGACCGCGCGTGAGCGCCACCCCGACGGCACCCTCGGCGAGCCCCTCCCACCCGACGCGGTGGGCGTGATGGTGGGCGAGACACCCGGCGTCGGGGTGGAGATGACGAGACTGCTCGCCGGCACCGACCGCGGCGAGCTCGACCTGGTCTTCAACTTCGACGTGCTCGACAACCCCGGCAAGACCCGTTGGGACGACTACCGCTACGACCTCGGCTACCTGAAGGATCACTACCTGGACTACCTCGAGCGCGTCGGCCACGACGCCCGGATCGCTCTGTTCCTCGACAACCATGACAACCCGCGGATGCTGTCCAAGGTGCTCGGGCCGCGCGCGCACGAGCCCGCGCTGCGCAGCTCACTCGCGAAGGCGTTGGCAACGATCCAGCTGATGCTGCCCGGCACGCCCTTCCTCTACCAGGGACAGGAGATCGCGGCGGTCGACCAGGACTTCACCTCGGCGGCCGAGCTCCGGGACGTGGAGTCACTGAACCGGCTGGCGCAGCTGCGCACGGAGGGACTGAGCGAGGAGGAGGCCCTAGCGCGCGTGCTGCCCGGTGCCCGCGACCACGCACGGGTGCCGATGCGCTGGTCGCCCGGCCCCGGCGCGGGCTTCAGCACCGGGTCCCCATGGCAGCCGGCGAGCGAGGCCTCGGTCGGGTTCACGGTCGCCGAGCAGGTCGACGACCCCGATTCGGTCCTCGGTTTCTACCGCCGCCTGATCGCGCTCAGGCGCGCCGAGCCCGCCCTGTCCGGCGGCGGCATGCGGGTGCTGGCACGGCGGTCCCGCACCTACTTCGGCTGGGTCCGCAGCGACGCCGCCGGGGACTGGCTGATCGAGGTGAACCTCACCGACCGCACGATCCGCCGCCCCCGCGGGCTGCCGCACGCCGAGGGCGTTCTCGGCTCCGCCGGTCTGCGCCGCGGGGCCACGATGGCGCCGTACGAGTGCGTCGTCGCTTGCGTGTCCGCTCATCCCAGCAGCAGCGACTGAGCACCGTCCACGAACATCTCGGTGCCGGTGATGTGCCCGGCGGCGTCGGAGGCGAGGAACGCGATCGCCTCGGCGATCTGCTGCGGCTGGGCCGGGGTGGACCCGGTGAGCGGAATATCGCCGCGGGGGAAGTCGACCGGGATCCTGACGTCCTCGTTCTGGATGTCGGTGTTCGCGGCGATCCCGGTCACGGTGGACCCCGGGCACACCACGTTGACGCGGATCCCGCGTGGCCCCAGCTCGACCGCCAGCATCTTGGCGAGCGCGACCTGACCGGCCTTCGACGCCGAGTACGCGCTCGCGCCCGTGTTGGAGAACACCCGACTGCCGTTGACAGAGGACGTCACCACCACCGACGCGCCTCGCCGGAGGTGCGGCGATGCAGCCTTGATCGTGATGAACGTGCCGGTGAGGTTGACGTCGATCGTGGTGCGGAAGTCCGCCACGCTCAGCCGGTCGATGCCCGCCCAGGTGCCGTTGATCCCCGCGTTCGCGACCACGGTGTCGAGCCGCCCGTACCGCTCGATCGTGCTCTGCACGGCCTGCCCGACGGCGGTCTCGTCGGTGATGTCCGCCGGCGCCACGAGGGCGTCGCCGCCGTGGGCGCGGATGGTCTGCGCGACCACGTCGAGATCCTCACCGGGTCGACCCACGAGACTCACCGCGGCGCCGCGGGCGGCGAGCAGCCGCGCCGCCGCCTCGCCGATCCCCGAACCCGCGCCCGTGACCAGCGCAACCATGCCCTCCATGGGGTTCCTCCCGCCGTCGTGAAGGAAACCTACCCTCCCCCGATCCGTGGATGGCAGCCCCGCACGAGGACTCCTAGCGTGCTGAGCATGACCACCACGAGAACCCCTGCAGCACGGCCCACGAGCACCGCGAGATCCCCCGCCCCCGACCTGGCGCGCGGCGCCATGCTGGCCGCCATCGCCCTCGCGAACGTGATGGTCTACCTCTTCGACCGCCCCTACGGGCTGCGTCACCACATCATCGAGGACGGGCTGACGAACCAGGTGGTCACGGCTGTGCTGACGGCGACGGTGGATGCCCGCGCCTACCCGATGTTCGCCGTGCTCTACGGGTACGGCCTCGCCCGCATCGCCGCCAGCAGAACCGCACGCGACTGGCCGCCCGCCCAGGTGCGTTCCTACCTCCAACGGCGCAGCGTCGGTCTGATCGTCCTCGGCGCCACGCACGCGTTGCTCGCCTTCTCAGGCGACATCCTCGGCTGGTACGGGCTGCTCGGGCTGCTGCTCGCGGGCGCGTCGACGCGCTGGTCCGACCGCCGGCTGGTGCTTACTGCTCTCGTCGCGCTGCCACCGGCGGCGCTCGTGCAGGGCGTGATCTACTCCGACCCGACCGTGCGCCACGATCGCGGCGTGTTCTGGTCGATGGCGATCGAGGAGCCGCTGAGCGCTGCGCTCTGGCGCAGCATCGAATGGCTGATGGCCCCATTCGGGCTGCTCGCGGTCGCCGCCGCGCTGCTCGTCGGGGTGGTCGCCGGCCGCCGCGACCTGCTCTCCGATGTGATGTCCCGACGGCGGAGTCTGGGTCTGGCGACGTTCGTCGGGATCGCGATCGGCTGGCTGGGTGGTCTGCCGATGGCGCTCGCGACCGCGCACCTCGTCCAGCTGCCGCCGGGGTCCGAGCTGTGGTTCTCGACCCTGCACATCTTCTCCGGCGTCTCGTGCGGTCTGGGCTACGCGGCGCTGGCCGGGTGGCTGTGCAGTCACGCCACATTCGTCAGATCCGCCCCCGCTCGTGCGCTGCGGGCCACCGGGGCTCGCTCGCTCACCTGCTACCTCGCGCAGTCCGTGGTCTTCGCGGCAGTGCTGCCGGCCTGGTCGCTGGGGCTCGGTGCCACGCTGGGCTCCGCCTCCGCTGCCGGGCTGGCGCTGCTGACCTGGCTCGTGACCGTGATCCTGGCGGTGCTGCTCGAGCGCCGCGGCACCCAGGGCCCGGCGGAGCGGCTGCTGCGCTGGTTCACGAGGGCGCGCCCTTGGCCCCGTGCTGCGACGATCGTCCGATGACGCGACACGAGGCCTCCCTGCCGGTCACCCGGCTGTGGCTCGCGCTGCCCTACCTGTTGGTCGTGGCGTCCGCGATCCTGACCGTGGCCCGCGGCCCGGAGGCTCAGCTGCCAGTGATCCTCGCACTGTGTGTCGGGGTGCTGATCTGGCACACGTGGTGGGCGGTGCTGCATCCCGACTGGCTGGAGCACCGCACGGCTCCGATGCTGGTCTACTTCGTGGGGATGCTCGCGGGATCGGCGTGGCTGTTTCACCTCTCCTTCAGCTTCATGCTGCTGTACCTGGTGTGCTTCGCGCTGGCATTCGTGGCGCTTCCCGGTCCGTGGGCCTACCTCGGGGTGGGTCTGACCGTGGGAGCCATGCTGCTGATCACGAGCTCGCTCTCGGCCAGCGTGGAGAACGTCGTGGTCACGCTGGCGGGCGGCGTGGTCACGATCGTTGCGGGCTGGTCGATCCGTACGGTCGAGACCGAGTCGGCCGGGCGACGCGCCGCGCTCGCCGACCTGGAGCAGGCGCTGGCGGCCAACACCGCGCTGCAGGCAGAGCTGGTGGAGACCGCGCACCAGCAGGGCATCGCCCGCGAACGAACGCGGATTGCCGCCGAGATTCACGACACGCTCGCCGCCGACCTGGCCGGGGTCGTCGCCCAGCTCGAGGCCCTGGCCGTGGAGCTCCGTGAACCCCGCACGGCGGCGCGCGTCACGCGGAGCCTCGACGTCGCGCGCACGGCGCTGCAACAGGCGCGGACCTCGGTGACGAGCATGCGTCTCCACACTCCTGGCGACGGCCTCGCCGACGCGATCGACCGGCTGGTGCGACGCTCCGCCGCGACCAGCGCGACCGAGGTGAGTTTCGCCGTCGACGGCGACACCGATGAGATTCCGGACGCGACCGCGGACGCGTTGATGCGGGTGACCGGGGAAGCGCTGCGCAACGCGCTGCGTCATGCAGACGCGGGATCGGTCGTGGTCACGTTGTCCTTCCTCGGTGAGGCGGTGACCGTGCACGTCGTCGACGACGGCCGAGGCTTCGATCCCGAGGCGACCGAGGGCAACGGCTTGGCGATCGTCGGCCAGCGGCTGGCCGAGGTGGGCGGCCGGCTGGAGATCTCCTCCACACCGGGATCCGGGACCACGCTGACGCTGATCGCACCGCTCGGCGCAGGAGCGATCTCGTGATCCGGGTCGTCGTGATCGACGACCACCCCGTGGTGCGTGACGGCGTCCGGGGGCAGCTGGCGAGCAGCCCGGACATCGCGGTGGTCGGCGAGGGAGCGAGCGTCGCGGAGGGGATCGCGGTCCTGGCGCGCACGGACTGCGATGTGCTGCTGGCGGATCTGCGGCTTCCCGATGCACCTCCCGGGGGCCTGGTCCGCGCCGCTCGATCGGCCCATCCCGACCTCGTGATCATGGTGCTGAGCACCTATGCCACCAGCGCCGATGTCCGCACGGCCTTCGACGCCGGAGCCGACGGCTATCTCGTGAAGGACGCCGGCCGGGTCGAGCTGCTCGACGCGGTGCACAGCGCCCGGCGGGGGCACCGGCTGCTCGGTCGCTCGGTCCCCGATCCCGGAGCCGGACCGAGCTCCCCGAGCCCACGTGAGCTGCAGGTCCTCGAGCTCGTCGCGTCCGGGATGACGAACCGGCAGATCGCGAGCCGGCTTCGGCTGGGCGAGGCGACGGTCAAGACCCATCTGCAGCACGTCTGCGCGAAGCTCGGTGCGGTGGACCGCGCCTCTGCGGTGGCTGCGGGATACCGAACCGGGCTGCTGCAGCCGCCGTTCGGCAGCTGACCTCAGGTCAGCGTGATCGCCACCGCCCACGCACCGACGGCCACCATCGCACCAGCGAGCTCGACCAGGATCGTGATGCCGGTCGCCTTGAGCGCCGCCTTCGTGGCCGCCCACGCGCGGCGGCGGTCGCGCAGCCGGAGCTGCTCGGCGGCGTAGACGCCGAGCACGAACAGCAGCGGCAGCCCGATCACCGGGATCACGAAGAACCCGATCACGCCGGCGATACCCCCGACCACCAACGTGCGGTTCGGCACCTGCGCCTTCTTGAGTCCACGACCCGCGAGCAGGTACTTGCCCACGCCGGCCGCGACGGCCGCCAGCACCGCGATCCCGAGCACTGCCCAGCCGGTCCCGCTCTGTGTCTCGGTCGTCCACAGCAGGATCCCCCCGAGCACCAGCAACGTGCCCGGCAGCACCTGCACCACCACGCCGAGCAGGCCGACGAGCATGATCGCTGCGCACAGCAGCTCGAACATGGTCACGAGGTCAGTGTGCCAAGCGTGCGATCCCTGATCGGCGTCCATCACTCGAGACTCTAAGTTCCCTCGATTATCGATTAGTGATAGCGTCACTCTCGCTGTCGGTTCCGCCCGGAATCGGGTCAACGACGATCGCCACTGCCCGTGGCCAGAAAGGTCGCCATGTCAGCGATGCTCAGGCGCCTGCTCGCGCTGTTCACCACGATCACACTTGGGCTGCTCGGGATGTTCCTCCCGGCGCACGCCGATGCCGAACCACTGACGCTGTACGTCGCCCCGAACGGCGACGACTCCTCCCCCGGCTCGGTCGACCAACCGTTCGCCACGCTGGAGGGCGCACGCGACGCGATCCGCGCCCTCCGCTCCGAGGGTGACCTCTCCGGGGGCCCGGTCACGGTCTACCTACGCGAGGGCACGTACCCGCGCACCCAGAGCTTCGAGCTCGGCGCCGAAGACTCCGGCACGGAGGATGCGCCGATCACGTACGCCTCCTACCCAGGCGAGACCGCGCGGCTCACGGGCGGCATCGAGCTCGATCGAGCGGGCTTCGCTCCCGTCACCGACAGCGCGGTGCTCGAACGGATCGTCGACGTCGACGCACGCGGCACCGTGCTGCAGCTCGACCTCGGCGCAGCAGGCATCACCGACTACGGCGACCTGAGCCGCCACGGCTACTGGTACGCCAATGATCTCAGCGAGATCCCGCCCATGGAGCTCTATGTCGACGGCGAGGGCATGACGCTGGCGCGCTGGCCCAACAACGACACCGTGCAGATGAACGAGATCATCGACGTCGGCCCCACTCGCGAAGACGATGATCTCCACGAGCGTGGCGGCACCTTCTCCTTCACCTACGACCGACCTCAGTACTGGGCACAGGCAGAGGACATCTGGATGGACGGTATCTTCGGCTACTCGTGGGAGTGGTCGTACAACAAGGTCGCCTCGATCGACCTCGAGACCAACCAGCTGACGATGCGCTACGGCGAGATGTCGGGTCTGATGAAGACCTGGTTCGAGGACTTCCACCACTTCGAGAACCTGCTGGAGGAGCTCGACTCGCCCGGTGAGTACTACGTCGACCGCGACGCCGGGATGCTGTACTTCCAGCCCAACGCCGGCTTCGAGCACGGCACCGGTGCGGTCACCGTGTCGATGCTGTCAGAGCCGATGCTGCGCACGGACGGCGCCTCGCACGTCGTGTTCGACGAGCTCGTGCTGCAGTACGGCCGCGCACTCGCCGCGGTCATCCTCGGCGGCGAGGGCGTGACGATTTCCGCCACCGACATCCGCAACTTCACCGATGGCGGCGTCTACATCAACTCGCCCGGTCGCTACACCTACGACGGCATCCCGGTGAATCGGGGCGGGACCGACCACACGGTGGTGGACTCGCACCTCGAGCACATCGGCGGCGTCGCCGTCGTGCTCCAGGGAGGCGACTCCACACTGCTGACACCCGGTAACAACCAGGTGGTCAACAGCCACATCCACGACTTCGCGTACTACCACCAGGCCTACAACCCGGGCGTGATGCTCGACGGCGTGGGTAACGTCGTGCGGAACAGCGAGATCCATGACGCCCCGCACCCGGGGATCATCGTGCACGGCAACGATCACCTGATCGAGCGCAACGAGATCTACGACATCTGCAAGAGGTTCCAGGATCTCGGCGCGATCTACATGAACGCAGGTGCCACGCCGCAGCAGCGAGGCACCATCATGCGGGGCAACTACTTCCACGACACCGGCATCGGCCGCCTCGGCGTGGAGGGTATCTACCCGGACAACCTGACGATGGGTCTGACCATCGAGGGGAATTACTTCTACCGGATGGGCAACGACGCGATCAAGGTTGGCTCGGGCTCCTACATCACCGCCCGGAACAACGTCTTCGTCGACACCTTCATCCCCTTCAACAACTACGAGATGTGGATGGGCGACGAAGAGGGCAACAAGGTCGACACCGACTACATGCCCACGTGGATCGAGCTGTTCGAGCAGAACAACGACTTCATCGACACCCCTTACGGCGAACGCTACCCGGAGCTGCTGACGTTCTTCGAGGAGAATCACTACTACCCGGATACCAACGTCTTCGAGAACAACGTCACGTGGAACCCGGGCCTGGCCCGCTCCGGCGACGTCAATGCCGAGGGCGCCCGGGACGTCCTCGACCTGCTCAACTACGGCGACAACTGGGTCACCGAGACCGACCCGGGATTCGTCGACGCGAGCAGTGCTGACTTCACATTCACCGACGATGCTCCGGTGTTCGAGCAGATCCCCGGATTCGAACCGACGCCGTTCGGTGAGATCGGGACGCAGGGCACGGTGGGCCATCCCTCCTCGCCCACGCAGATCGATGTCTCCGGTGTCTACCTTCCGGCCGCGCAACTGACGCTCCCGCTGGGTGCCTCGCAGCCGTTCGCGGCGCAGGTGGTGCCGTGGAACGCCTCCGAGATCGGCGTGACCTACGTGAGCAGCGACCCGGCGACCGTCGAGGTCGACGCCGCGGGCACGGTGACCGCTCTGGCACCCGGCGAGGCGAGTGTGACCGCGACATCGGTGGCGGACGCCACGATCGTCTCCGAGTCCCGGGTCGTGGTGGTGGAGGGTGACGGCATCCTTCACTTCACGGACTTCGAGTCCGGGGGCAACGACTGGCCCGTGGACCCGAACCGCAGCATCGTGGCGGACGCGGATGGCAACCACGTGTACCGGATCCTCAACGGCGCCAACAGCCAGCACCCTCGGCCCTTCGGTGAGTACACGCTCCGGTTCCAGCTGACGACGCCGGAGGACATGCCCGATGGCGGCGTGCTCGTGATCTACGACCGCGCCGGCAGCAACCCCGGCGGCTTCATCGAATTCCGGCAAGATGCGACCGCGCCGCGCTGGCGGATCTACGACTCCGGCTGGGGTGTGCTGCAGGAGGCCGTGCTGACTCCCGAGCAGGCACTCTCCCCGGCCACGAGCTACGAGGTCTCGATGACTGCAGCCGCGACCGGCATCACGGTCGCCGTCGACGGCACCGCCGTCGTATCGGGGCCGAACCCGAACCCCGGCGCCTCGGGCAAGGTCGGGTTCTACGTCTCGACCTTCAGCCATCTCGACGTCGACGACGTCACGTTCTCGCTGGTCCGCAGCGCACCGGAGTCGATCACCATCGAGGAGACCGACGTCGTACTCGCCGCCGGCGGCAGCCGTCAGCTGACCGCGACGCTCGCGCCGAGCGATGCCAGCGCCTCGCTCACGTGGGAGTCGGCTGACCCGGAGGTCGCCACGGTCGATGCACTCGGTCGCGTCCGAGCAGTCGCTCCGGGGACCACCACGGTGACCGTCACCGTGGCCGAGGATCCGACACTGAGCGCACGCGTCGCCGTCGAGGTGATCGAAGGCGAGTACGTGGTCACGAACCTGACCGACGAACTCACCGACGCCGCCGGCTGGGTCGGTGACGACATCGCCGACTTCGACAGCGGCACGCTGCGTGTCACGAGCGAAGGCGTGATCGGCTACGAGGGCGCCACCTACGCCGATGGGCTGCTCCGCTTCAAGGCGGACTTCGGCGCCTTCGACGGCGGCTGGTACGGCTTCGCCGTCCGGTCCGACCGTGCCGGCACACCGAGCTGGGTGGGCAGCAACAAGGGCTACCTCGTGGTGATCAAGGAGGATGTCATCGAGATCCAGAGCTGGCGACCCGGCCAGAGCATGCTCGACGTCATCCCGAACACCGCAGTCGCAGCCGACAGCGCGCACGTCATCGAGTTCGGCACCATGGCAGGCGAGGCAGGCATGGAGGTCGTCCTCCGCGTCGATGGTGCGACACTCTGGAGCGGGCTCGACACCGGGACCGGTGCCGCGATCGCCGAGGCCGGGCACCTCAACGTCTACCACTACGCCGAGGCCAACGCGCTGACGCTCACACCGGCAGCTGACGATGTGCCGGAGCCACCCGAGCACGAGACCGATGTCGACCTCCGGGTCAGCGTCCGCTCGCAGTGCTGGGACGATCAGGCGGTGGTGGCGGTGCACGCCGTCAACCAGACCGACCTGCCAGCAGACATCCGACTGACCACCCCGTTCGGTGACAAGAAGTTCACCGGGGTGCAGCCGGGCGCCGCCGTCTACCACGGGTTCACCACGGGGACCGCCTCGGTCGTCAGCGGCGATGCCACCGTGGCGGGTTACTCCTGGCACGTCGATCACGGCCACTACGAGCGGTACACCGTCAGCTACGAAGCGGCCAGCTGCGGCTGAC
>NZ_JBMDXJ010000485.1:0-17130 GCF_048594945.1 Pseudactinotalea sp.
GCCGTTGGCAACCGCGTGCTGTCGGGTGTGGCGATCGAGGACGAGCCTGAGCACGGCTGGCGGGGGCTCATGGTCGACTGCTCGCGGCACTTCACACCGATCGCCGAGCTCGAGAAGCTGATCGATGCGCTCGCGCTGCACCGGATGAACCGCCTGCACCTGCACCTGACAGACGACCAGGGCTGGCGGCTGGAGATCCCGGGCTGGCCCCGGCTGACCGAGGTCGGCTCGCAGCGCCCTCGCACGCTCGAGGGCCACCACCGCACCTCCCTGGCTGCCGATGCGCAGCCGAGGTGGCGCGAGGAGCCGCACGGTGGCTACTACACGGCCGACGAGTTGCGCGCGTTGGTGGGGTACGGCGCCGAGCGCGGCGTGGTGCTCGTCCCCGAGTTGGACCTCCCGGGCCACATGCAGGCCGCCGTGGCTGCGTACCCCGCGCTCGGCAACCTCGAGCATCCGGTCCACGTGCGTGAGGTCTGGGGGATCTCCGACCACGTGCTCGCACCCAGCGACGAGGCGTTCCGGTTCGTCCGTGACGTGCTCGCGCAGGTGCTCGACATCTTCCCCGGCCCATGGATCCACATCGGCGGCGACGAGTGCCCCACCGTGGAGTGGGAGGCGTCGCCGCAGGCGCAGGCATTCATGGCCGAGCGCGGCCTGACCTCGGAGCGCCAGATCCAGCGCGAGTTCCTGACGGTGGCGCACGAGATCATCTCGGCGGCCGGTCGCACGATGATCGGATGGGACGAGATCGGCGAGGCCCAGCCGCCTGAGGACGCGATCGCGATGGTGTGGCGCCGCGGAGTCGACGTGGCCTGGGCGCAGCGGCACGGGTTACGGGCCATCTACGCGAGTTGCCACACCCTGTACCTCGACTACTACCAGGCAGGCAGCGCGAGCGAGCCGTTGGCGATCGGTGGCCTCTCGACGCTCGCCGATGTCTACGGCACGGAGGTTCTGCCCGAGGATGCCACGGACGCGCAGCGTGCCCTGGTGCTCGGCGTACAGGCACAGCTCTGGCGTGAGTACGTCGCCACCGAGGAGCACCTCGAGTACATGACCTTCCCGCGCCTGTGTGCCGTCAGTGAGGTCGCGTGGGGCACGCGCACCGATCTGGACGACTTCCTGCGCCTTCTCGCCGACGGCCATCTGGCGCGCCTCGATCGGCTGGGGCTGCGGTACCGGCCGTTGGACTGACGCGAGGGTCAGCCCTGCGGCTCCATCACGGGTTCGGCGTCACCGCACGAGACCTCGGAGGCCGCCTCGACCGCAGGGTCGTCGGCGTCGAGATCCGTCTGCTCGGTGGCCTCGCCGTTGGACGCCGCGGCGCCGCCGTCACTGAGCTCGATCGCGGTCGTCGTCACCGTGGCCCGCTCGCCCTCCACCTCGGCGAGATAGCCGACCAGACTCAGACCACCGCCGTCGACATCGATGCAGCCCACCCCGGTCCCGTACCCGGTGAAGCCACGATCGAAGGTGTACTGCTCCGCCTGGTCGTTCTGGGTGGGCGTGAGCGCGCAGTCGATCACGGCGTAGAGCGGCACCTCGCGGCCGGTGTCGAGCAGCACGATTGCACTGCCGTCGCCGAGCACCTGACCCAGCGCCGAAGCGGCCTGCGGTGCGGCAGAGGTGAACTCGGTGGAGAACACCGCACCCGACGCGGTCTGCACGCCGAGCATGTGCGTGCCGTCCACATCGGCGAGCCAGAGCTCGTCCGCCGCACCGTCGCCGTCGAGATCCGCGGTGGGACCGAGCTCGGCCTCCGGTGGCACGGTGTCGTCGGTTGCCGCGCATCCGGCCGCCGTGCCCGACTCCGTGCTGGCCGGGTCGGTCGTACCCGCGTCCGTGGTGCTGGGCTCGGTCCCCTCCGACGGCGTCTGGCTCGCGGTCGTGGTGCCGTCGGGTGGCGTGTCAGTGCCTCCGTCGCTGCATGCCCCGAGCAGTGCCGCCACCATGATCGCGGCCCCCAGGATCGTCGCGGTTCGTCGCGTGCTCATCGCCCCTCCTCGATGTGGTTGTCATCCTGGCCTACTCCTCGAGCCTGAGGATGACCTGGGAATGCTGTGAAGATCGGGAGAAGGTCACGATCGACAGGCGCGGCGCAGCCCGACCGCTGCCGGGGTGGGGGAGAATGGTCCGGTGAAGCTGTACCGGGACGAGGGCGTGGTGTTGCGCACCCGCAAGCTCGGGGAGGCCGATCGGATCATCACGCTGCTCACCCGTGAGCACGGGCAGATCCGCGCGGTCGCCAAGGGCGTGCGCCGCACGTCCTCGAGGTTCGGCGCCCGGCTGGAGCCGTTCAGCGTGGTGGATCTGCAGCTCCACATCGGCCGCAACCTCGACATCGTCACCCAGGTGGACACGCTCGCCCCGCACGGGCGGTCCATCGGAGCCGACTACTCGCTGTTCACCACGGCCACGGCGATGGTCGAGACCGCCGAGCGGCTCACCGAGATCGAGCGTGAGCCGGCCACGCAGCAGTACCTGCTGTTGGTCGGGGCGCTGCGGGCGCTGGCGGAGCGGACCCACGCTCCGAGCCTCGTGCTGGACTCCTACCTGCTGCGCTCGCTCGCGATCGCGGGATGGGCGCCGAGCTTCTCCGAGTGCGCCCGCTGCGACGCCGACGGTCCACACCGTGCGTTCGCCGCGCCGCTGGGTGGCATGGTGTGCGCGTCGTGCCGGCCGCCGGGATCAGCCGCGCCCGCACCGGAGACCGTCACGCTCCTCGGAGCGCTGCTGACGGGGGACTGGGCGATCGCTGACCCGAGCGACGAGCGGCACCGTCGCGAGGCGTCCGGACTGGTCGCCGCGTACACGCAGTACCACCTGGAGCGGGGACTGCGCTCGTTGCGGCTGGTCGAGCGGGCATGACCGCAGTCGGTCCGATCGCCCCGCCGCCGCATCTCTCGGGCGCGCGGCCTCCCCAGCTGCCGGACCAGCTGGTCCCCAAGCACGTCGCCGTGGTGATGGACGGCAACGGCCGCTGGGCCAACGCTCGGGGCCTTCCCCGCACCGATGGCCACGCGGCCGGCGAGGCTGTGCTCCTCGACGTCGTGGCCGGCGCCATCGAGATGGGCATCACCCACATCAGCGCCTACGCGTTCTCCACCGAGAACTGGAAGCGGTCGCCCGCCGAGGTGCGCTGGCTGATGGGATTCAACCGTGACGTGCTGCGGCGGCGGCGCGACGAGATGAACAGCTGGGGTGTGCGGGTCCGATGGGCGGGGCGCCGGCCGCGGCTGTGGCGCAGCGTGATCGCCGAGCTGGAGGAAGCCGAGAAGCGCACGCGCGCCAACTCCACCTGCACGCTGACGATGTGCGTCAACTACGGCGGCCGCGCCGTGATCGCCGATGCCACGCGATCCATCGCGCGCGAGGTCGCCGCCGGCCGCCTGGACCCGGAGCGGATCACCGAACGCACGATCGCCCGGCACCTCGACGAGCCCGACATGCCCGACGTCGACATGTTCCTGCGCACCGGCGGCGAGCAGCGCGCCTCGAACTTCCTCATCTGGCAGTCCGCCTACGCCGAGATGGTGTTCCTCGACAAGCCCTGGCCCGACGTCGACCGCCGCGACCTCTGGGACGCCGCGGTGACCTACGCGCGACGAGACCGCCGCTACGGCACTGCCGTGGACGCCGTTAGGAATCAGTGACGTCAGCCGCTGTGGGGTCCTCGGCCACAGGCAGCACGGCGGCGAGGGCAGCGCGGTTGCGCCGCCGACGCAGGAACACCACGGTGAGGACGATCACCAGCACGACGGCGAGGATCGCCGCCAGTCCCAGCGGTGAACCGGCTGCCGCGGCCATCACGGCCTCCCAGGCAGCGAAGCCGATCGTGGCGTAGATCGTGGCCCACGCGAGGGCGCCGGGGATCTGTGCGAGGGCGTACTTCCAGAGCTCGATCCGCAGGATCCCGGCACCGGCCTGCACCATCGACTGGAACCCGACCGTGAGGTAGCACAGCGGGACCATCACGAGGCCGAACCTGCGCAGCGCACGGACCCCGGGCTCGGCTCCACCTGCCTGGAGCCAGTCGTGCATCCGCCGTTGCCAGCCACCCTCGGGGTGGGTGCGACGGAGGGTCTGCTCGGTGGCGACACGGCCGATCCAGTACACCATCTGGCCGCGAGCCATCGCGCCGAGAAACAGGGCAACGAAGGCCACCCAGAACGGCATCGTGGCGAGGAAGTCAGGCACGCGGTGCGCCCCCGTAGAGGCGTGCGGCGCACTCCTGGCAGATCCCGACGAGCTCGGCGGTGTGGTCGACATCCACGAAGTCGTGCTCCTGCGCGATCCGCGACGCCCACCTCTCCACGGCCTCACCGGCGAGTTCCACAGTCTTGCCGCACTCGCGGCACACGAGGTGGTGGTGGTGGCCGCGTGCGCAGCGGCGGTACAGGGCCTCGCCGTCCTCGATCCGCAGCACGTCGACGTCGCCGGCCTCGGCCATCGACTGCACGGTGCGGTACACCGTGGCGAGCCCCACGTTCTGGCCGGCGTCCTTGAGCAGCTGGTGGAGCTGCTGGGCGGACCGGAAGTCGGGGGTCTCCTCGAGCAGTTCGGCGAGCGCGGCGCGCTGCCGGGTCATGCGTTGCATCAGCGGCTCGCTCCTTCCACGGTGGTCGCGGTGCGTGCGGCCCGGTGCCACAGGGGCCGCAACGCAGCAACCCCAGCGTAGATGGCGATGGCCACCACCACGATCACCGCACCCGGTGCCAGGTCGACCGTGAACGTCACCAGCAGCCCGCCCACGCAGGCGATGCCACCGATGACCATGGCGAGCGTCATCGTCTGCCGGAACGAACGCGCGATCAACTGCGAGGCCGCGACCGGCACGATCATCAGCGCGCTGACCAAGAGGAGACCCACCACCCGCATCGACACCGTGACCGTCAGCGCCGCCACCACGGCGACCGCGATGTTGAGCGCGGTCACCGGCAACCCGGTCGAGCGAGCAAACTCCTCGTCCTGGCTCACGGCGAACAGGGCGCTCCGCAGCCCGACGCCTACGAGCAGGATCACGGCCGACATCACCAGCGTGGCCACCAGGTCGGTGTTGCTCACGGTGGCGAGCGATCCGAACAGGTAGCTCATGAGGTTGGCGCTGGTGCCGCCCGCGAGCCCGATCAGCACCACGCCGCCGGCGATCCCGCCGTAGAACAGCAGCGCGAGCGCGAGGTCACCGCTGGTGCGGCCACGCGAGCGCACGGCCTCGATGGCCACGGCGCCGATCACCGACGCCACCACGGCGCCGGGAATCGCGTACGCGTCGGCCTGCGCGGCTCCGGTGGCAGCGCCCACCAACCAACCGGTCGCCACGCCGGTGAGTGCCACGTGGCCGATGCCGTCACCGAGCAACGACAGGCGCCGCTGAACCAGGAATGTGCCGACGACCGGCGCGCTGACACCGACCACGAGGGCGGCGATCAGTGCACGCTGGAACAGCGGCGTCGAGAGCATCTGGAGCACGTCGGTCACGGGAGGCTCCGCTGGGTCTCCGGCTCCGTCGGCATCGCGTGCTCGACGTGCAGGTGGTCGTGCGCGCCGTGCGGGTGGGCGTGGTCGCGCGGCAGATCGCCGTCGTGGATGACCCGTCCAGCCCGCAGCACCACGGCGCGGTCCAGCAGCTCGGCGAACGGTCCCAGCTCGTGCAGCACCATGACGATCGTGCGGCCCTGGGTGTGCAGGTCGCTCAGCAGACTGGCGAACGAGGACTGCGTGAGCAGGTCGACGCCGGCCAGCGGTTCGTCGAGGATCAGCAGGTCGGGGTCGCGGATCAGTGCGCGTGCGATCACCACCCGCTGGGCCTGCCCACCGGAGAGCACTCCGAATGGCCGGTGCGCGAGCTCGGACACCCCGAGTTGCTCCAGCGCCGCCAGCGCCCGCGCGCGGTCGGACCGCCGCGGCCACCACCGGGCGCGGCCCAACGCCCCGGTCAGCACCACCTCGAGCGCGGTCGCCGGAACACCCGAGGCAGCGCTGAGGCGCTGCGGCACGTAGCCGATGCGCGGCCAGGGCACCCGGGCGGCAGCGTGACGCGTGGACATGCCGAACAGCTGCGCGTCACCGCTGACCACGGGCACCTGGCCGAGTGCCGCCCGGATCAGGGTGGACTTGCCGGACCCGTTCGCGCCGAGCAGGGCGACCGCCTCACCCGGGTGGACCTGCAGGTCGACGTCGGTCAGCAGCCGGGCGCCCCCGATCGCGACCGACGCCGACTCCAGGTGGACCGGATCCGGGTCTAGCTGCACTGAAGTCCTTCGTGGAGGGCGCTGAGGTTGCTCCGCATCGCGCCGAGGTAGTCCGAGCCCTCAGGAGTGAGCTCGATCGGATCGAGCGTAGCGAGCGTGACGCCGAGCTCGGCCGCGACGGTGTCGGCCCCGGCGGTGAGACCGCCGGGCTGGGTGAAGATCGTGGTGACGCCGGCGTCGCTCGCCTCCTGCAGCACCTCGGCCACGCGTGCGGGGGAGGGCTCGGCCTCGGGGTCGAGCCCGCTGATGCCGATCTGAGTGAGGTCGAACGCGTCCGCAAGGTACCCGAACGCCTCGTGACTGGTCACGAACGTCCGCTCCACGCACTCGGCCAGCCCCTCGCTGATCTCACCCTCGAGCGAGTCGAGGTCGGTGCGAAGCTCTGCGGCGTTGGTCTCGTACGTGGCGGCGTTGTCGGGGTCCGACTCCGCCAACGCTGCCGCGAGCGCGTCGGCCACGGCGGCCACCCGCATCGGGTCGAGCCAGAAGTGCGGGTCCACGCCACCGTGGTCGTGCTCGTGGTCCTCGTCTCCGTGCTCCTCCTCGTGCTCGTGGTCGTCCTCGGAGGTCAGCAGGTCGGCGGAGTCGGCCGCATCGACGACGACCGGCCCGTCGTCATCGATCTCACCGATCGTGTCGTCGACGGCGGCCTGGAAGCCGGAGAGCATCAGCACCGCGTCAGCGTTGAGGATGGTGGACACGCCCGACGGCGAGAGCTCCAGATCGTGCGGCTCGGTCCCGGCGGGTGCGACGTTCGTCACGGTCGCGGTCTCGCCGGCCACCCGCTCGGCGATGAACTGCAGCGGGTAGGCCGTCACCGCGATCTCGACCTCGCCGTCGTCCTCACCTGCCGAGCAACCCGCCGCGCCGAGCGCGAGGGCGGGAAACAGCAGAGCAGCGAGGACGCGACGCGATGTCATGACAACGATTCTCAACAATGCTGAGAACGGTTGTCAAACCGGGTTCACGTCGACCGGCTAGCCTGGCTCGGACGCCCGGCCAGCCAGGTCGGGTGCGGCATGAGAAAGGGTCCCCCATCGTGGCCAACGCAGCCTCCCGACTCGACAGCATCATCAGCCTCGCGAAGCGGCGCGGCTTCGTGTTCCAGACGGGCGAGATCTACGGAGGTACACGGTCCGCCTGGGATTACGGCCCGCTCGGCGTGGAGCTCAAGGAGAACATCAAGCGGCAGTGGTGGCAGTCCGTGGTGCGCGGCCGCGACGACGTGGTGGGTCTCGACTCCGCCGTGATCCTCCCCAAGCAGGTCTGGGAGGCCTCGGGGCACGTGGGCGTGTTCACGGACCCGCTGACCGAGTGCCTGCAGTGCCACAAGCGGTTCCGTGAGGACCAGTTGATCGAGGAGTTCACCGAGCGCAAGGGCCGTGAGCCCGAGGGTGGGCTCGCGGGTGTGCCGTGCCCGAGCTGCGGCACCGTGGGCCGTTGGACCGAGCCGCGCGACTTCAACATGATGCTGAAGACCTACGTGGGCCCGGTCGAGGACGAATCCGGCCTGCACTACCTGCGGCCCGAGACCGCGCAGGGCATCTTCGTGAACTTCGCGAACGTCATGCGCACCAGCCGCAGCAAGCCGCCGTTCGGCATCGGCCAGATCGGCAAGTCGTTCCGCAACGAGATCACACCCGGGAACTTCATCTTCCGCACACGTGAGTTCGAGCAGATGGAGATGGAGTTCTTCGTCCAGCCGGGCACCGACGAGGAGTGGCACCAGTACTGGATCGACAACCGGACCGACTGGTACACCGACCTCGGCATCGCGCGCGAGAACCTGCGCCACTACGAGCACCCGGCCGAGAAGCTCTCCCACTACGCCAAGCGCACCGTGGACATCGAGTACCGGTTCGGGTTCCAGGGGTCGGAGTGGGGCGAGCTCGAGGGCATCGCCAACCGCACCGACTTCGACCTGACCACGCACAGCGAGCACTCGGGCCAGAACCTGTCCTACCTCGACCAGGCCACCAACGAACGGTGGACGCCCTACGTGATCGAGCCCGCGGCCGGGCTCACTCGCTCGCTGATGGCGTTCCTCGTGGAGTCCTACGACGAGGAGCAGGTGCCGAATGCGAAGGGCGGCACCGACACCCGCACCGTGCTCCACCTCGACCCTCGGCTGGCTCCGGTCAAGGTCGCGGTGCTGCCGCTCTCGCGCAACGAGCAGCTCTCACCGACGGGCCGTGACCTGGCGGCGGAGCTGCGCAAGGTCTGGACAGTGGACTTCGACGACGCAGGCGCGATCGGCCGCCGCTATCGCCGCCATGACGAGATCGGCACACCGTTCTGCGTGACCGTGGACTTCGATACCGCGGCCGACCAGGCAGTCACGGTCCGGGAGCGGGACTCGATGGTGCAAGAGCGGGTTGCGCTGGATCAGCTCCGCGGTTACCTCGCGGAGCGCCTGGTCGGGGCCTGAGCTGTGACGTCCGAGCCCGAGGAGCCGGAGGCCTCGGGTGAACCCACCTCCCGGCGCGCATCTCGCCGTCGTGCGCGGGGGCCCCTCCGTGAGGTGGGCGGTCACAGCCACGGCCACGGTCCGGTCGAGATCCCGGCGGCCGAGGCGCGGCGGATCCGCGTCGTGCTCGCTGCGCTCGTGGTGCCGCTGCTGATCGCCACGGTGGTCGGGCTGGTGGCGCTGTGGCCGCGCGGGGAGTCCGCGATCGCATCCCTGCCCTTGACGGTCGACGGCGCCTCGTTCGAGCGTGGCGTCGTCGTCGACGTGCCGAGTACTGAGGGCGGCGAGCTCGTCGTCGAGGTCCTCACGGGCGAGCACGCCGGCCGGGAGGTCAGCGTGCAAGCGCCGGCGGAGGTCATCGACGAGGGGGTCGAGCCGGGCGACGAGATCCGGATGTTGTACGTGGCCGGGGCCGCTGCGACCGGGTCGCCGTTCGTGTTCGTGGACTTCGTGCGCGACATCCCGGTGATCGTGCTGGCGGCGCTCTACCTGCTCGTGGTGGCGCTGGTCGCACGATGGCGCGGTCTGGCTGCGGTGCTCGGCCTGGGAGGGTCGCTGGTGATCGTGGGGGTGTTCGTCATCCCCGCGCTGATCCTCGGGACCTCGCCCTTGCTGGTGGCGCTCGTCGGGTCCAGCGCCATGATGTTCCTCGCCGTGTATCTCGCGCACGGGATCTCGATCAGGACCACGACGGCGTTGCTCGGCACGTTCGCCGGACTCGCCATCACCACCGGGCTGGGATGGTGGGCGATCGACGCCGGCAACCTCGTGGGGAACGGGTCCGAAGAGGCCTTCATGGTCTACAACACGTTCCCGGGCGTGAGTCTGAGCGCCCTGCTGCTGTGCGGGATCGTCATCGCCGGGCTCGGCGCGCTCAACGACGTCACGATCACGCAGGCCTCCGCCGTGTGGGAGCTGCACGCGACCGACCCGAGCGCCGGCCGGATCAAGGTGTTCCGTCGTGCCATGCGGATCGGGCGCGATCACATCGCGTCCACCGTGTACACGCTCGCGTTCGCGTACGTGGGCACGTCGCTGCCGCTGCTCATGGTCGGAGCGATCTACGACCGCACGCTGCTCGAGTTCCTCATGTCGGGCGAGATCGTCGAGGAGGTCGTGCGCACGCTGGTCTCCTCGATCGGTCTGGTGCTGGCCATCCCGGCGACGACGGCGATCTCCGCCCTGCTCGTGGGGCGCACCGCTCAGCGGTAGCAGCAGGTACGTGTTCGTACCTGCCCGGCTCAGGCGACCGTGAGCTCCGTGGCGGCCGTCATCCGGATCAGCTCGTCGTAGCGGGTCGAGAACACCGCAGCAGGGTGGCCGGCGGCGGCCCACACGACCGGGTGCTGCTGGAGCCACGGGTCGACGTAGGTCGGGATCGGCGCCGGGTGGGCGATGGGGGAGACACCGCCGATGACCTGCCCGGTATGCGTGCGAACGAAGTCCTTGTCGGCGCGGCGCAGCGGACCTGTGGTCTCGGCGACGAGCGCAGTGTCCACACGATGCGCACCCGAGGTGAGGATGAGGACCGGCGCACCACCGCCGTCGAACAGGAGGCTGTTGGCGATCGCGCCCACCTCGCAGCCGAGCGCCTCGGCGGCGAGGGCTGCCGTGTGCACCGAGTCCGGCAGGATCCTGATCTCGCCCTCGCCCCCGGCCGTGGTGAGGGCTTCCCGGAACCTGGTGATCGACGCGTGCTCAGTCACGGCCACGACACTACCGACCGGTAGCGTGCTGAGCATGGCGACGGCAGATCAGGGCGAGACGCCGGTCGAGCGTTGGGCTGCCACCGTGAAGGACGCCCCGGTGCGGCTGCGGGAGGTCGAGCGCCGGGTGCTGCTGGGTCATCCGCATGCCCGTTCCACCTGGCTCGGGTTCGAGATGGCGCGCCCGGTACCCGGACCGGTGGCCGCCTTGGTGGCGCTCATCGGGCTGTTCGCGCCGCTCGGTGGGATGCTCGCGCTGCTCGGGTACCGCGGTCCGAGCAGGGGCGAGGACTTCGGCGGCTTCCGCCCGGAGTTCGGCGTGCCGTTGGCCGGGTGGTGCTTCGTCGTCGCTGGCCTGTACGCGGCGGTGCTGGTGGCCGGCTGGTGGAGTGGCGGGCGGCGCCGCGAGACCCGGCCCTTCGGGATGCTCGCGTTCGTGCTGGTGCCGGCCGTGATCGCGATCCCGATGGTGCGTGCGCGCCTCGCGGAGACGTGGGTCTCGCCCTCGTGGGCGGTCCCGGTACTCGCTGCGGCCGCGATCGCGGCCGGTGGCCTGGTGCTCGTGCTGGCAGCGACGTCGAGGGCACCGGCTCCGGTCACGTCCGACGAGCTGCGCCGGGATCGCTACTGGGTGCCGCTGGACCTCGGGGTGATCGACGATCGCGAGCGAACCCAGCTGCTCGCCGTGCGTGAGCGGACGTTGCAGATGCTCGCACGCCGGGAGGTGATCGACGCGAGCATCGCGGAGCGGGCCGCGACGCTGCCGTTGGGCGACCTGGGTCTGCTGGATCAGCCCGAGGACGCCTGAGGCGCGCCTCGTCAGCGATACTTCTCCGGTGAGTCTTCGCATCGGTCCCCTCGACGTGGGCACCCCCATCGTGCTCGCGCCGATGGCCGGGGTGACCAACGCGCCCTTCCGCACCCTGTGCCGGGATGCCGCGCTCGACGGCGTCCCGTCGGCCGGGGCGGCCGACGTCGCCTCGGCACCGGCACCGGTCGGGCTGTACGTCGCCGAGATGGTCACCTCGCGTGCGCTCGTGGAGCGCACGCCCGAGTCGATGCGGATCATCAGCCACGACGCGGGCGAGAAGGTCCGCTCGGTGCAGCTCTACGGCGTGGATCCCGCCACTGTACGCGCGGCGGTGCGGATGCTCGTGACCGAGGACCGCGCCGATCACATCGACCTCAACTTCGGTTGCCCCGTGCCCAAGGTGACCCGCAAGGGCGGGGGAGCGGTGCTGCCGTGGAAGCACGAGCTCTTCGGCGCCATCGTGACCGGCGCGGTCGAAGAGGCCAGCCGCGGCGGCGTCCCGCTGACGATCAAGATGCGCATGGGGGTCGACGCCGACCACCTCACCTATATCGACGCCGGGCTGCGTGCCCAGGAGGCGGGCGTCGCCGCTGTGGCGCTACACGCGCGCACGGCTGCTGACTACTACTCCGGGACGGCGCACTGGGAGGCGATCGCCGCGCTCAAGGAAGCGGTGACCGATGTTCCGGTGCTCGGAAACGGCGACATCTGGTCCGCCGAGGACGCACTCGCGATGGTCGCGCAGACCGGGTGCGACGGTGTGGTCGTGGGCCGCGGCTGCCAGGGGCGGCCGTGGTTGTTCACCGACCTCGTGGCCGGTTTCGCCGGGTCCGACCTGCGGGTCCGCCCAGGATTGCGCGAGGTCGCCCGTGCGATCCGGCGTCACGCCGAGCTGATGGTCGAGCACTTCGGAGACGAGGGCCGTGCGCTACGGGAGCTGCGCAAGCACATGTCCTGGTACCTCAAGGGGTACGTGGTCGGCGGTGAGGCGCGGGCGCAGCTCGGACTGGTCAGCAGCCTCACCGAGCTCGACGATCGCCTCGCCGCGCTCGACCTCGAGCAGCCCTACCCCGGGGAGGGCGCCGAGGGGCCCCGTGGGCGTGCGGGGAGCCCGAAGACCCCGGCGGTACCGGAAGGTTGGCTGACCACCCGTGAGATCGACGCTCGGCTGAGCGAGATGCTCGCCGAGGCCGAGCTGAGCGTCTCAGGCGGTTGAGCTAGCGCTGATCCTCAGGCGGCGTGCCGTAGGGCGGCGCATCGTTCGGCTGACCCGATGCTGGTCGTCCCGCAGCCGGCTGCTCGCTGCCCGGCGGCACGTCCTTGCCGAACACACCGACCGAGATCCAACCCAGTGCGACCACGGCACCGCCGATAGCCGCGTACCCGTTCGGCGTCGGGTCCAACGCGGCGAACCCGGCACCGTACAGGATCGTGATGGCGAGCGCGATGAACGAGAGGTACTTGCGGTTCATGGTGAGGACCTTGCCACACCAGGTGCGAGCCGTGCATGACGTCTGTCATGGCTCGTGGCTCCACCAGTCGGGCACGATCTCGAGCGCGGAACTCGTCAGTGCGTCGTGCCAGGCCGGGTCCCGCAACAGGCGGGCCTCCCACGACCGGATCCGGCCGGTCGGGCCGGGCAGACCGTCGGCCGGGTGCAGGAAGAGCTCGCTCGTGCCCACCGGAAGCGTGTCGAGGGCGGCGACCATCTGCTCGCGGAGCGACTCGTACGAGCCGAGCTCGGCGGCATCGGCTCGGTTCGTGATCATGGCAGCGGGTAGCGCGACACCGAGGCTGTCGGCGAGTGCTACCGCGTGTGCGTGCTGGGCGGCGAGCTCCGGTGCGACCTCACCCAGGTAGGGCCGAAGGTCTCGAGGGAGCCGGAACGCCAGCCCCTGCTCGGCGCACCACCTGAGCACCGCGGCCAGCCAGGGTGCGCCGTCGAGCCCGTAGAGCGTGCCCGCGTGCGAGTCCACGCCGGCCGGCGCGAGCCCACGGCCGCGCAGCCAGGTGAGCTGCGCGGCCACCTCGCCGACAACGTCGCCCACGCTCGCCCGTGCCCGGGCGAGGGAGCCATCGAGAGGTAGGACGCCGCCGTCGTCCATCACGGCAGCACACCCCGATCGAGCCGGCCACGGGTCGAGGCCCCGCTCGCTGGTGAGGGTGGCGTGCAGCCGCGGCGTCGTACCGAGCGCGTGCGCACCGGCGGCAGCAGCCGCGGCGCCCGGCCCGACGGCCAGCAGCGTGGTCGCACTGACGTGGCCGGCCTCGAGCAGCGCGAGCACGGTCGCGTCGGTATGCGGGTCGCGGCCGAGGTCGTCCGCGGTGAGGACGAGCCGACGCTCGCTCACACAGGTGCCCCGCGTGCAGGTGCCGCCGCCTCCGCCGGGGTCTCCTGCGGCACGTCGAGGAAGCGTGCGGCGATCGATCCGATCAGCGTGAGCACGAACGGGTATACGCACATGTAGAACCGGAAGGCCATGCCGGGATCCTCGCCGGGGGCGTCGCCGGAGAAGTAGCCGAAGAACAGGCCCAGCGATGCCAGTGCCAGACCCGTCACCGCCCCATTGAGCCGGCCCAGCGTGCCGAACGCCGACAGGAACAGCCCTTCGCGGTGCGTGCCGTTGCGCACGGCGTCGCCGTCGAGGACCCGGGCCACGATGAGGTCGTTGGTCGCCAACATGCCTGACCAGCCGACCCCCACCAGCGCACCGGCGGCGATCGCCGTCACCAGGTCGTGCGCGAAGAACAGGGCGACGAAGCTGAGCGAGAGCAGCGGGAACGCCAGTCGCCAGGCCCACAACGCACCCTTGCGTGCGATCACCCGTGTCCACACCACGAGCCAGCCCCCGGCGAGCACGATCACGATCCCTTGCAGGTACAGCGTCTGCCCCACGGGCAGGCCCAGGGAGTACCGCACGTACAGCGACACCCCGGACAGCACCAGGGCCATCGGGATCGCGTAGCAGGCGCCGATGAGGCCGACCTTCCAGAACAGCGGGTTCTTGAGGATCGCGAGCACGCTCGGCAGGAATCGGCTCCGCTCTCGGGTGGCGTAGCGCGGGTTCTCGCGTGCACCCAGCGCCATGAACCCGATCGCGATGACTGCGACGATCCCGTAGATGATCGCGGTGATCCGGTATCCGATGGGGTCGTCCTCGGTCCCGAACACCTGCGTCGCGAGCATCGGGGTGACCGCCAGCGAGACGATCAGCGCCACCAGCTGGAAGCCCTGGCGCAGGCTGTTGGCACGCGCCCGGTCGACCTCGCCGGGGAACAGCTCGGGCAACAGCGCCCCGTAATTGGCGTTGAGCATCGAGTCGAACGCCTCGCACAGGATCGCGAACACTGCGAACCAGAGCACCAGGCTCAGACCCTCGAAGCTGCTGGGGGCCGAGAACAGCGCGATCATCGAGACGGCGAGCAGCGGTGCGCCGATCAACAACCACGGACGCCGCCGCCCGAACCGCGTGCGGGTGCGGTCCGAGAGGTGCCCGAGCAGCGGGTTGTCGATCGCGTCGATGATCGCGTAGACGACCATCACCGCGGCGTACGCGCGGGCGTCCATGCCGAGCATGTCGACGTACACCAAGATGATCGAGCCCTTGATCATGTTGATGGGGATCGAGGTGCCGAACATCCCGATCGCGTACCGCCACGGGGGAGTGCGGCGCGCGGCAGGCACGGTCGTCTGCTCGTTCGGATCGGTCATCGCAACCTCCTGCGCCGACAGCACTCGGCGAGATCCTCCCACTACTTGCCCTCGCGCGTGCACGGCGAGAGGCTGTGCCCGTGAGACGTGAGCCGGTGCGGTCGGGCGCGGTCGGCGCCGTCGGTTACGACGCGCAGACGAACGAGCTCGACATCGAGTACGCAGGTGGTGACGTGTACCGGTACTCGATGGTGCCGCCGTCGGTGTATCGGGAGCTGCTGGCGGCGGACTCGATCGGCGCCTTCGTCAACCGCGAGGTCAAGCCCCACTACCCAGGTCGAGAGATCTTCGAGGACTGAGACCCGCACGGCGTTCAGGTGGGCGCGGGTGCGGTGGAACCGCGCACGATCAGCTCGGGGGAGTACACGAGCTCGGTGCGGGGTGCGCCGCCGCCACTGATCTCCGTGAGCAGCGCGTTGACGGCGGCAGCGGACATCTCCTCGACGCGCTGCCGGATCGTGGTGAGCGGCGGGTCGGTGAAGGCGATGAGCGGGGAGTCGTCGTAGCCGATGACCGAGACGTCGGTGGGCACCTGCAGCCCGAGTGCGCGCGCGGCCTTGACGGCGCCGAGCGCCATCACGTCGGAGGCGCACACGATGCCGGTGCAGCCCTTCTCGATCAGCTCCTTGGCGGCCGCTTGACCACCCTCCAGTGTGAACAGCGACGACGAGACCCACGGCTCGACGTCCTCGACCCCGAGGCTCTGGTGCATCGCGGTGGCGAACCCCTCGATCTTGCGCACCACGGGAGTGAACCTGTCCGGACCCACAGCAAGGCCGATCTGGGTGTGCCCCAGCGAGGTGAGGTGGCGCACGGCGAGCGACATCGCCTCGACGTCATCGGCCGAGATGAACGAGGCATCGAGCCCAGTGAGGTGACCGTTCACGAGCACCATCGGAACGCCGTCGCTGCGGAGCCTGTGGTAGCGCTCGGTGGAGGCGCTGCGGTCGGCGTGCAGGCCGGAGACGAACACGATCCCGTCGACGCCGTGGTCACGGAGCATCTCGGTGAACTCGTCCTCGGTGGTGCCGCCCGCGACCTGGGTGCACAGCAGCGGCGTATAGCCGGAGCTGGCGAGCGAGGCGGAGATCCGTTGTGCGAACAGCGGGAAGACGGGGTTCGTGAGCTCGGGCACGACCAGTCCGATCAGACCGACCGAACGCCCGCGCAGCCGCTCGGGGCGCTCGTAGCCGAGCAGATCGAGCGCCTTCAGCACGGCCTGCCGCGTCTCGGCGGCGACCCCCGGTTTCCCGTTGAGCACGCGCGAGACCGTGGCTGTGCTGACGCTCGCCATCTCGGCGAGATCGGTCAGCCGGGTGCGGCTGCTGGTGCTCGTGGTGGTCACCGGGACTCCCTCGTCTGAAACGTGTCCTGAAAGTTACAGCAAACTCTTGCAGAACGGAAGAAACCGGGATACCTTCCTGGCTAACAGGGCCGCTCGCTACGCCGCGACGCCGGCCGAGTCACGACACACAGGAGTGAGCAGATGCGTCGAAGCATCATGATCGCTGCGGCAGCAGGCCTGACCCTGGCCCTCGCCGCATGCCAGGGCGGCGGCGAGACCACCGACCCGACCACCGACACCGACGCGACCCCCGGCGAGGAGACCACCGCCCCCGAGATGAGCGGGTCGCTGACGATCTGGGCGGACGAGCTCCGCGCGGATGCGCTGGCCGACATCGCGGCGTCGTTCCAGGACGAGACCGGCGTCGCGGTCGAGGTCGTACAGAAGAACTTCGACGACATCCGCCCCGAGTTCCTCGCAGCAGCACCCACCGGCGAGGGGCCGGACATCATCGTCGGCGCCCACGACTGGACCGGCGAGCTGGTCACGGCCGGTGTCGTGGCCGCCGTGGACCTGGGCGCGACCGCGTCGGAGTTCTCCGAGGTGGCGGTGAACGCCTTCAGCTACGACGGCCAGAACTTCGGCGTGCCCTACGGCATCGAGAACATCGCACTGGTCCGCAACGACGGCATGACCGACGCCGAGCCCACCACCTGGGACGAGCTGGTCGCCGCGGGTGAGGAAGCCGGTGGTGAGTACCCGCTGCTGCTGCAGCAAGACGCCGAGGGCGGCGACGCGTACCACATGTACCCGTTCCAGACCTCGTTCGGTGCCCCGGTCTTCGCCACCGACGAAACGGGGTCCTACATCCCCGAGCTCGCGCTCGGCGGCGACG
>NZ_JBMDXJ010000486.1:0-9732 GCF_048594945.1 Pseudactinotalea sp.
CCGCGCTGCGTCACGATGGCCGGCGGCGCCTACGCCGATGAGCTGATCGAGATCTACGGGCTGGACCGCGACGAGGTGACGGCGCTCCGTGCGACCGTTCGCAGCGGCGACCGCGCACGCGCCGCTGAGCAGGTCACCGACCGCATGGCCGAGGCATTCGGGCTCGCGGGCAGCGCGGCCGACGTGGCCGCCGGACTGGCCAGGCTGCAGGAGTCCGGCGTGGACGAGGTCATCGTCAGCGTCGGAGGCAGGGACCGCGACGCGGTCGAGCAGCAGCTCACCGCACTCGCCTCGGAGGTGTACGCATGAACCAGGACAGTCGTGAACTCCCCGGTGCCGTGACCGTGCTCGGGACCGGTGCCGGCGCGCTCTCCAGCGCGATGGAGGCCTCGCTCGCGGGCGTCGATGTGACGGTGGCCGACTTCGAGCGCTTCCGCGGCAACATCGACGCGATCGCGGAGAGCGGCGTCATCAAGCTGAAGGCGCCCTGGCACGGCATCACCGAGGCACCGGCCACGGCCTCGCTCGACCCGGCGGCCGCTGCTGCGGCAGCGGACGTGATCATCGTCTCGGTGCCGGCGTTCGGCCACGACACCTTCGCCGAGCTGCTGGCTGCGCACGCCCGGCCCGGTACCCAGGTGATCTTTGCCGGTGAAGGCGGCGGCAGCCTCGCACTCGTGGCCGCGATGAACCGGGCCGGTCGAGCCGTCGATCTCGAGATCGCTGAGCTCAACAGCCTCCCTTACGGCGCGCGCGTGCGCGCTCCGGGCCTCATCACCGCCTCCCGCAAGGTGGGCGGCACGATCGCCGCCGGCATCCCCGCGGGCAACGCTGCCGTGCAGACCGCGTGCGCGCTGTGGCCCTCCGTCACCGCGGCCGAGAGCGTGCTGGAGACCGTGCTCCTCAACTTCAACGCGATTGACCACGTGCCCCCGATCCTCGGCAATCTCGGGGCGATCGAGGGCGGTGCCGGCAAGTTCCTGCTGTGGGGAGTCGGAGCGAGCCCCGCCGTGTCTCGCTTCATCGGCGCGATCGACGAGGAGCTGATCGAGATCCGCAGAACGCTGGGCTTCAGCAACCTGAAGGGGTACGAGGAGTACCTCGTGGAGCAGGGCTTCGCACCTGAGCTGAAGGATAGCCTGCACGCCACGCTGCAGTCCTCGGCATTCGCGGACTCGACGTTCGGCACCGGACCGAACGCGCTCGAGAGCCGCTACGTGACCGAGGACGTCCCCTATGCGCTCTGCCTGATGTCGTCGATCGGTGCCGAGGTCGGGGTTCCCACGCCGACGATCGACGCGATGATCCACCTCGCCAGCATCGCGACCGAGACCGACTACCGGGCGCAGGGCCGCACGCTTGCGACGTTCGGGCTCGCCGGGCTCGGGCGTGACGGGCTGCTGCGCGCGACCAGCACGGGGCAGTGGTGACGCACACCGCCGTCGACCTGGCAGGGATCGCGATCGAGGACCTTGATCGCGACCCCTACCCGGCGCGTGCCCACGTGAGTGACGGCGAGCTGCGGCTCGAGCCGGCAGGGCCCGGACAGGGAGCTGCAGACGCGCTCTTGCTGCCCGGCTTGGTCAACGCTCACGACCACCTGCGCTCGCTCGTGCCACCGAGCCGTGCGGGCGAGAGCATGTCGCTGGTCACGGCGATCGCCGCGGCCAACGACCTGCAGCTCCAGGTCGAGCCCGATGACTACCAGGTGCTCACTGCCCAGGCGGCCGCGCGGCAGGTGCGTGCGGGGGCTACCACCGTGGTCGACCACGTCTATCCGCTGCAGCGGCAGGGGCTGCTGGAGGCCGTCGTGGCCGGGCATCGCGCGGTGGGGATCCGCGGCTATGTGGCCCTCGGGGTGATGACCCGCGGCAAGGCGGGGCTGTGCACCTCGGTGCAGGATGTCGTCGACCTGGCCGAGCGCGCAGCTGACACGCTGCTGCCGAAGCAGCAGCTCTACCTCGCCCCGGTCTCGCTGCGACAGAACGAGGCGGATGACTACGCGCAGGTGGCGCGGGCGGCGCAGCGCCTGGGCCTGCGCACCTACACGCACATCGCCGAGCTGCCCAGCGAGGTCGAGGCGTGCGTGGCCGAGCACGGCAAGCGGCCGATCGAGCTGCTCTACGATGCCGGGTTCCTGATGCCGGGGACGGTACTGGTGCACGGCGTGGTCCCCGACGATCGTGAGATCGACCTGATCGCCAGCAGCGGAGCCGCGCTGGTGTACTGCCCCACAAACCACCTGAGGTTCGCCAAGGGGTTCGCCCCCGTCGTCGACATGATCGACGCCGGGGTGCCCGTGATGCTCGGCGTCGACGGCATGGAGAGCATCTTCCATGAGATGAGGCAAGCCGTCTACGCACAGGGACAGGCGCGCTCGGTGCCCGGTTCCCTGGGCTCGGCGCAGGCCTTCGCCATGGCCACGCGCACGAGCGCCGACGTGCTCGGCCTCCCGGCCGGGTTCGACGGCGGAGATTGTGTCCGGCTCGACACATCGGGTCCGCAGTGGCACCCGATGGCCGATCCGGTGTGGTCGGTTGTGCACCGCGGTGCACCCGCAGATGTCACCGACGTGGTGGTGGCTGGGCGGCCGATCCTTCGCGACGGCGAGCTGGTCGAGGTCGACCAGACCGCTCTCGCTCACGAGGCAGCAGACGTCGCGCAACGCCTCGCGCGGCGGGCAGGTCTGCAGGTGCCTCACCTCTGGCGGCCCACGGCCGCCACGTCCCCCTCGCAGCACGACCAGCAGAAGGAACTCTCATGAACGTCAACAAGCCCCTCAGCAGGCGTCGCCTGCTCGCGCTCGGCGGCGGTATGGCCGCCGGCATGTCGCTGGCCGCGTGCGGTACCGGCCCCTCGACCGGCGGCGGCGAGGGAACCACCGGCGGCGACGGAGGTGCCGGCGGTGGCGGTGGTGGCGGCACCCTCGAGCTCTGGGGCAACACCGCGAACGTGGGCGATGGCGACTCCCCGCTCGCGCACGCCGCGGCAGCATTCGGCGAGGAGTTCGGCGTCACGATCAACCTGCAGGGCATCTCCACGCAGGACCTGGTGCCGAAGCTGACGACCACGGCTGCCGGAGGCTCGGGACCCGATATCGCGATCGTGGACGTGTCCTCGATCGCGCAGCTGGCCGCGGGTCAGGTGGTCGCCGACATCTCGAGCCAGGCTGCCGAGGTCTCAGGCGACTTCACCGAGGAGCTGCTGGCCGGCTCCGCGTACGACGGCAAGCAGTACGGCTTGCCGTACACGACCAACAACGTGGCGCTCTACTACAACGTGGCCATGCTCGACTCGGCCGGCATCGCGGTGCCGACCACGTGGGACGAGCTGCGCCAGGCCGCGATCGAGCTGACCGGCGGAGAGCAGTACGGCTACATGTTCGGTGCGCAGGGCCAGGGAGCGTTCCTGTTCTGGCCATGGCTGTGGCAGAACGGCGGCCAGATCCTGAAGGACGACCTCACCGAGGCCACGTTCGCGAGTGATGCGGGGCTCGAGGCCTTCGAGTTCTACGCGGGCATGGCGATGACCGACAAGGTCGCGCCGCCGGAGTTCATCGCCTCGAACGCGTCGTGGGACCAGTATGTGGCTCCGTTCGCCCAGGAGCGGGTGGCGATGATGGCGATCGGCCCGTGGGGCACGTTTCCGGTTCAGGAGGCCAACCCCGACCTGGAGTTCGCGATCGCCCCACTTCCGGGCAAGTCGTCGAACGCGACGGTGCTCGGTGGTGCGGCGATCGCCGTGGGGCAGCATGCGCAGAATGCCGAGATGGCGTGGGAGTTCGTGCGCTGGATGACCAGCAGCGATCAGATGCACTACATCCAGGACACCGGGAACATCCCCGGCCGCACCGAGGTCATCGAGTCCGCCTGGGCGGCCGAGGACCCGCTGCGGCAGGTGTTCGTCGAGCAGATCGAGGTCGCTCGCGCCCGCCCGGCGCTGCCCACCTGGGGCGACGTGGAGTGGGGCGTGATGGCGAACATGTGGGACTCGGTGATTCAGGGACAGGCCGCCCCCGTTGACGCGCTCCTCGCCGCCGCGGACGAGGCCAACGCCGCACTGTCCGCGTGACCGTACTGTCCAGCTAACCGGGAGGTGGGCCGCTGCCGCGGCAGCGACCCACCCTCGGTACGAGCCAGGGATGACATGACCACACAAGCCACGGACGCGGCGCACGCGGCGGCCCGGCGCCGGCGCGTCTGGCGCCGCCGCCTCGAGCCGGTGCTGTACATCGCGCCGGCGTTCCTCGTGCTCGCCGCGATCATCGCGTTCCCGGTGTTCAGCGCGATCGGCACGAGCTTCCTCGACGCCAGCCTGCTGCGGCCTGGCCAGGACTCCTTCACCGGCATCGACAACTACGTCGAGCTGATTGCCGACCCGACGTTCAGGTCGGCCTTCGGGCGCACGTTCGTGTGGGCCGGCGCGGCGCTCGTGGTGCAGGTGGGACTCGCGCTCGCGATCGCCACCACGCTCAACAAGAAGCTGTTCGCGCGCGGCGCTGTGCGAACCACGCTGATCATCCCGTGGGTGGTGCCGACCGTGCTCGTCGCGCTGATCTGGCGCTTCCTGCTCGACCCGGTGTCCGGTCCCATCAACGACCTGCTGCAGCCGGTGCTGGCGAACCCGCCGATCTGGCTCGCCGACACCCGGTGGGCGCTACCGATCCTCGTGCTGATCAGCGCCTGGAAGTGGACCCCGTTCTCAGCCGTCATCATCCTGGCCGGGCTGCAGCAGATCCCGCGCGAGCTCTACGAGGCCGCGATGATGGATGGCGCGAACGCCTTCCGGCGCTTCACGAACGTCACGGTGCCGGCGATCCGGACGTCGCTGGCACTGGTCACGTTGACCACGATCTCGGGTGCCATCAACAACTTCAATGGCATCTGGATGTTCACCCGTGGTGGTCCCAACGGGGCTACCGAGATCCTCACCACGTACGCCTACCGAACCGCGTTCGTGCAGTTCGACTTCGGGAAGGCCTCGGCGATCTCCGTGATGATCTTCCTGATGATGCTCGTGCTGGCGGTCCTGTACTTCTACGCGGTCGAAGGTCGGACACCGAAGAAGCGAGGTAGGGCATGAAACGCGAGCGTCGCTACGCGTCCTGGGGGGCGCACGCCTTCGCCGTCGTCCTGATCCTGGGCGCTGTGCTGCCGTTCATCTGGATGCTGCTGTCCTCCTTCAAGACTGCGGCGGAGCTCAACGGCGCGGACAAGAGCTTGCTGCCGGCGAGCCTGTACCTCGGCAACTACGCCAAGCTCGCCGACACGAACTTCTTCAGCTACTTCGCCAACTCAGTGATCGTGGCCGCCGGCACCACCACGATCGCACTGCTGCTGGCGATCCTCGCCGGCTACGGGTTCGCCCGCTTCACATTCGTGGGCAATCGCGGCATGTTGCTGATCGTGGTGGCGGCGCAGATGTTCCCGGCCATCATGCTGGCGATCCCACTGTTCACGACGATCAAGTTGCTCGGGTTGCTGGACTCGCTGCTGGGTCTGATCCTCGTCTACACCTCGTTCGCGCTGCCGTTCTGCATCTGGTTGATGCGCAACTACTTCATGGCGGTGCCGGTCGAGACCGAGGAGGCTGCGCTCATCGACGGTTGTACTCGCGGCAAGGCGCTGTGGCGGGTCGTGCTGCCTCCGGCTCTGCCGGGTGTGATGGCGGCCGCGGTGTTCACCATCATCAACGCGTGGGAGGAGTTCCTCTACGCGAACACCTTCATCGACACCGACAGCAAGCGGACGTTGTCGGTCGGCCTCAACTCCCTGCTCGGTGAGTTCACGACGGACTGGGGCCGCATGCTCGCCGCCGGTGTGCTCGTGATGATCCCGGTACTCGTGATCTTCGGTTACCTGCAGCGGTACGTCACCGAGATCGCCGGTGGCGGGGTAAAGGGCTAGCGCATGATGCTGCTCTCCGGTGCCCACCTCGCCTCCGGCGATGTGGTGGATGTGATGCTCGACGGCGACCGAGTGGCCCAGGTGGGTCCGGTCGCGTCGTTCGGGGTGCCGGCCGGGGTCGAGGTGGTGGACCTGTCCGGCTACCTGCTCGCGGGTGCGTTCGCGGAGCCGCACGTGCACCTGGACAAGGCCTTCACGGTCGACGCGGTCGACAACCCCGCCGGCACGCTCGCGGGCGCGATGGCCGGGTACGGCGCGTTGCTGGCCACCGCCACGGATCAGGACGTGCGCGCCCGGGCTCGCCGGGCGCTGCTGCACCTGATCGCGAACGGCGTCACGGCGGTGCGTACCCACGTGGGATGCGGGCGGCTGCTCGGCACCCGGGCGATCGAGTCGGTGGTCGCGGTGCGCGAGGAGCTGCGCGAGCACGTCGGCCTCGAGATCGTGGCCCATATCGGGGGCCCAGGACCGGGCGAGAGCTGGGCGATGCACGCCGACCGCCTGCGCGCGGCGCTCGACGCCGGTGCCGATGCGGTGGGCGGCAACCCCGCGATCGAGGAGAACCCGGTCGAGGCGCTGCAGGCCTGCCTGGCGGTGGCCGCCGAGCGCGGCTGTCCGGTGGACCTGCACACCGACGAGACCACCGCCGCCGACGTGCTCACGCTGCGCGAGCTCGCGCAGCTCGCCGCGGCGGTACCGGTGCCAGTCACGGCGAGCCACTGCGTCTCGCTCGGTCAGCAGCCGGCGCAGGTCGCTGCCGAGGTGGCGAGCGCGCTCGCGGCGGCCGGTGTGGACGTGGTGACGCTGCCCGCGACCAACCTCTACCTCCAGGGCCGCGAGAACGTGCCGGCACCGCGAGGACTCACCGCGCTCGATGCGCTTCAGACCGGGGGTGTGCGGGTGGCCGCTGGTGGCGACAACGCCGGCGATCCCTTCAACCCAACCGGTCGGCTCGACCCGCTGGAGGCGGCAGCGCTGCTGGTCACCGCGGGTCACCGGTCGATCGAGCAGGCGTGGGCGATGGTCGGCTCCACGGCGCGCGCGGTGATCGGTGCAGAGCCTGCCGGTCCCGAGCCGGGTGCGCGCGCCGACCTGGTGGCGATCCGTGCCCGCTCGGTGCAGGAGGCGATCGCGCTCGCGCCCGCCGACCGGTGGGTGTGGCGAGCCGGCCGCCTCCTCTCACGTACGCAGGTTCGCCGCAGCGGCGTGACCGCGGAGCTCGACCGATGACCGGCGCTGCCACGGCGCGCCGTGAGTCGCTCTGGCGGGTCCCGCAGATCCGGGCGGTGTTCGCGATCAGCTTCGCGGGGCTGAGCAGCTTCTCGATCACGCTGGCCGCGCTGCCCACCTGGGCGGCGCAGATCGGCCACTCGGAGTCGGTGGTCGGCACGATCACGGGCGTGATGCTCGCCGTCACCGTGATCACCCAGCTCGGTACGGCGCGGCTGCTGCACCGCTTCTCCACGCGCACGCTGCTGCTGATCGGATCGCTGCTGCTGGGTGCGCCCACGCCGCTGTACCTGCTGCTGCCACAGCTGCCGAGCCTGTACGCGCTCTCGGCGATCCGGGGTGTCGGGTTCGCGATCGTGACCGTGGTCGGTGCGCTCGCGATCCCGCGTGCGGCGCCGCCGGAGCGGCGCGGCGAGGCGATTGGGATCTTCGGTCTGTCGGCGGCGATCCCGATGATGGTCGGCATCTCCGGCGGCGCGGCACTCGTGCTGGGCGGCTCGTTCACCGTGGTCGCACTCCTCGGTGCGCTCCCGCTGCTGGCGCTGCTCGCGCTGCCGTACGTCTCCGCCGAGGACATGGGGCGGGCGCCGCGGGCGACCGTGACTCTGCCGCGCGCGGCCTGGCGCCTGGCGTTCCCGGCCGGACTGCTGCTCGCGGTCACGGCTGCCGGCGGCGGGCTCGTGACACTGCTGCCGCTGCAGCGGCCCACCGGCGCCGTAGCCGCGATCGCGCTGCTGGTGTTCGGCGCCGTCGGCATGGTGGCGCGGTGGCGCATCGGTGCGGTGCTGGACCGCTCGGGCGGCGGCCGGGCGCTGCCGGTGCTGCTCGCGGCCGGGGTCGTGGGCCTGGTGCTCGCAGGCCTGACTCTGACCGGATCGGCCACCTGGTTGCTGATGCTCGGAGCCGGCCTGCTCGGGCTCGCCTACGGCGGCCTGCAGACCGTCACGCTCGAGATGTGCTTCCGGCGGCTGTCCGGCTCGGACGCACCCACCGCGAGCGCGGTCTGGAACGCGGCCTTCGACGCCGGCACCGGGGTGGGAGCGGCGGCGCTCGGCTTCGTCGGTGCCACGGCATGGGGCGGCACGGGCGCGCTGCTGCTGGGAGCGGCCGCCATCGCCGCGATCGGCGGTGCCGGGTTGGTCGCCTCTCGCCGACGGGCGAACCAGACTGGGACACCGGCGGAAGGGACCTGAGGATGATCATCACCGACGTCACGTGCGTCGAGTACACCGGCCACGTGCGACGCGACGAGCCGATCTTCGCCGACCGGCTGCGCCGCCCGACCGACTGCTACCCCGAGTTCCGTTCCGTGCCGGCGCAGCGGTTCCCGGAGGTGGCCGAGGGCACCTATGAGGTGCGGTCGATCTTCTTGCACGTGGACACCGACAGCGGGCTGCGGGGGAGCACCGCGCAGCTCTCGCCCGAGCAGGCCGCGATCGTCATGACGGTGCTCAAGCCGCTGCTGCTGGGGCAGGATCCGCTCGCGATCGAGCGGCTCTGGGACGTGATGTACCGCTCGGCGATCCACGGCCGGGCGGGCGCGGGGATGACCGCGCTGTCCGCCGTCGACTGCGCACTGTGGGACATCCGCGGCCAGGCGTTCGACGTGCCTGCGCACGTGCTGCTCGGCGGACCCACACGGGTCGATGTCGAGGTGTACGTGTCGACACTCGGGGACAGCCTCGAGCCGGGGCGCGTGGCAGCGCGTACGCGGGCGCTGGCCGTCGATGGCGTGCGTGCCGCGAAGTGGTTCCCGCGGTGGGGGCCCGAGGATGGCCGTGCGGGTGTGGCGAAGATCGTGGAGCTGGTGGGCACGATCAGGGATGCCGCGCCGGACATGGAGATCATGCTCGACGCCTGGAGTGGCTGGGACGTGCCGTTCACTCTCGACGTCGCAGCAGCCACGCGGGGCCTCGGGCTGTCGTGGATCGAGGAGCCGCTGCTGTCCGACCTGTCGGAGGGGTACCGGTCGCTGCGGCGACGCCTGCCCGAGGGCGTGCGGATCGTGGGCGGCGAGCACGAGTACACGCGGTGGGGCTACCAGCGGCTGCTCGCCGACGATGTCCTCGACCTCTACCAACCCGACCCGCACTGGGCCGGCGGGATCTCGGAGCTGACCAAGATCGCCACGCTGATCAGCGCCGCCGGCGGGCAGTTGATCCCGCACGGCCAGTCGATGCAGTGCAACGCCGCGCTCACCTTCGCCGCGGCACCGAGTCTGATGCCCCGGATGGAGTACCTGGTGCGACTGATGCCGATCTACCAGCACTTCCTCGCCCATCCGATCGTGCCCGACGGCGGTCGGGTCGCCGTTCCCTCGACGCCCGGCCTGGGCATGCGGCTGGCTGAGGAGAACATCGTGTCCGCGCGTGCGGTGGGGGCGCCGTGAGTCGCGTGCTGGTGTGTCTGTCGGATTACCCGCGCGAGCTGGTGGAGGGTTGGGTCGCGGGCACCGGCACCGAGGTCGTGACGGTGCCGGAGGGTGCCGACCTGGCGGAGTACGGCGAGGGTCTGCTGCGCCGGTTCGCCAACCCGGCCACCGGCCACACCACGACCCAGGTCTCCACCGACGGCAGTCAGAAGCTGCCGATCCGGT
>NZ_JBMDXJ010000487.1:0-1755 GCF_048594945.1 Pseudactinotalea sp.
GGCCCACAGAGACGACGCATGCTGTCCGTCGCGTCCCGAACGATCCCGTGGCGCGGAGCACGTCGATCCGGCGCGGGCCGGCCTCGAACGCCCGCTCGAGGGCGTGCAGCGCGTCGAGGCCGTTATGCGCAGGCAGGCCGACGTTGCGGGCGAAGTCGTTACCGCTGCCGATCGCGACGAGACCCAAGGGCACGTCCGTTCCCGCCGTCGCGTTGACCCCCAGGTGAACCATCCCGTCGCCACCCACCACCACGAGGGCATCAGGACGCCCGGACTCGGCGTGACATGCGGTGTGCGCGTGCTGGAGGGCCGCCTCGGCGGAGCCGGCCGAGAGGTCTGTCACGTCGTGGCCCGCGGCCCGGAGCTCGCGGATCACGCCCGCGCCCGGACCACTCCCCCGGTTCCCGTTCGCGGCAGGGTTCACCACGATCCCTAGATTCGGCATCGGTCGCCTCAGGCGTCCACGGTCGAGGTGTCGTCGGCCGCCGCAAGCTCGGCGTCCTCCTCGGCGCGCCGCGTGGCGGCCCGCTTGTCGTGCACGTGGCAGATGAGCACCGCGATGAAGTACAGCGCGAGGATCGGCAGCGCCATGAAGATCATGGCCGTCGGTTCCGGGTTGGGGGTCGCGAAGGCACAGAACGTGAAGATGCCCACCACGGCCCAGCGCCACCCCTTGAGCCAGAGCCCCGCCTTGACCACACCCATGAAGTTGAGCGCCACCATGACGAGCGGCAGCAGAAACGCGATTCCGAACGCGATGACGAACTGCATGACGAACTTGAGATAGACGTCGGCGGCCAGCAAGTTGGTCGTGTTGTCCGGCGTGAAGGATCCGATGAGGACTTCGAGCGCCTTGGGAAGCACGCTCCAGGCCAGGCTGGCACCGGTGATGAACAGCGGGACGGCGGCTGCCATGAAGCCGAAGGTGTACTTGCGTTCGTTCTTGGTCAGGCCAGGCGTGATGAACGCCAGGATCTGGTAGATCCACCACGGCGATGTCAACAGCAGGCCCGTGAAGAGGGAGATGCGCAACTGCATGTCGAACGCAGTGCCTATGCCCTGGAAGTTCAGGGTCACCAGTTCAGGTCGGGCTGCCTGGAGAACCTCGACTGGGCGCTGGAGAGTCTCGAAGACTCCTGGGATGTACCACGGGCCGATCGCGATGCGGTCCAGGAGGACCAGTGGTGAGAACGTCTTCGGGTTCGCCCCGGCCGCGAGAGTGTCGATGCCGACCGTGCCGACGAACGTCGGGTTGTAGAGGATCCATCCGACGATCGCGCCGATCAGGATCCCTGCTGCCGCGAGGATGACCCTGCGGCGGAGCTCCCTGAGGTGCTCCGCCAGCGCCATTCGCGCTTCGGGATTGTCCTTCCGCGACCCAGAGGCTCGGGCCACGGGCACTTACCGCCCGGGGGTGGGAGGTACGTCGGTCGGCGTGCTGCCGCCGGGCTGGGTCACACCGTGCTGGGTGTCCGTGGTGGTGGTGTTGACCGTGGTCTCGGTGCCGCTGCTGATCTCGGGATCGGGGTTGACCGCGTCCTTGACGGTATCGCCGTCGTCACGGAGGTCCTTGACCTCCTCCTTGAAGATCTTCATCGATCGACCGACGTTGCGGGTGATGTCGGGAAGCCGACTGGCGCCGAACACCAGCAGGATCACGACGAGCAGCACGATGGCGTGCCAGGCCTGCAGACGCATGATGTCTCCGCTTCGAGTGAGTTGCTTCGCTTCAGTCTAGGTGACGTCGGCTGGGAT
>NZ_JBMDXJ010000488.1:0-3193 GCF_048594945.1 Pseudactinotalea sp.
CGCGAGGAGGACCAGTCTTCGATTGTTCATGCTGGGGGTGAACACGTTCCGGGTGTCCATGTACTTGTCGCTGTTGCTGTACCGAATTTCCCAGGGCTCGTCCCACTCCTGGAAGACCGAGTACATGAACGAAACGGTGCCCGACGAATCGACCTTCCTGAACTCGATGGCCTTGTTCACTATGTCGTCCTGCTTCCCCACCCAGGGGAACTTCACCTCGTCCGGTGCGCTGTTCCAGCAAGCTCCCGGTGCGAGATAGAAGCTCCATTGAGGGTAGTCCCGATACCGAATGGCGATCGCGTGCGAGCTTTCGTTCGCTACTGCGAAAAGAAGCGTGTCCATCTGGCTCTCCTTTGCTGTCTCCCCCTCGGAGGTGGCATCTCCGGTTGTCACGTGCAGGCAGTGCCTGGTTCAACCATTCGAGGGGGCGATGCCAACAGGCTCAATTCCAGAGAAGCACGGTGAGGTTTTCTCGGCGAATTGATCTTTGCGAATCGGGTTGGTCTGGTCATCGCGAGGTGGGGTGGGCAGCGGTGGCCCGGGTGTGGGCAGAGGTGAAGCCCCTGGGGGGACGGCTCTCACGACAAGATCGTCCGCTGAACGGGAGGCTTCACGGGGGTCCCCTGTGCTGCGATGCGCGACGTCCCAGGCCGCCTCGTGGAGTATGCGGTCCGTTTGGTCGGGCACCGTCGCCAGATCGGCACCCCGAAGGGCTCCCGGGCACCGGGCCCGTCCGACAGGCAACTGGCCCTGCGCTGGTTCCGCGAGGGCATCAACGTCCTCGCCGACGATGCTCCGGCCTGCACGAGGTCTTGCGGTGTTGCCACGTGGCAGGGCTGAGCCACGTGCTCCAGGACGGAACGCTCGCCTGCGATCGCGTGGCGGGGACCACGGAGAAGGGGAGCGACCTGCGGGGCTGGTGGGGGTCGCGGTTGTGGCCCGGTGCCGCATCGACCACGTCGAGCCCCCCGGCACCACGCGCCCACAGCACAGGAGCCCGGCGTCAGGGTGGCGCCTCGAGAACCTCGCCGCCCGCGTCGACCACCCGCCGGTGCGCCGCCTCCACCTCATCGCTCACCAGGTAGACCGTGCCGGGGCCGTCCGCATCCGCCCGGGTGCTCTGTCCGGGTGCCTTGTCGAGCCGAACCCCCAGGAGCGCAGCGCCCTCCCGGCGTCGTGGTGGTGCAGCAGCGGCCAGACGGTGGACGGGGAGGCATCAGGCGATATGCCGCTCGCCGTAGGCAACCCGACGCCACGCCCGAGAACCTCACGACCCGTCAGCGACCGGGCGTACCGTGGCGGGATCTTCCGGGCGTCACGGTGCAGGAAGACCGTCTGTGAACGGCATCGGTTCTGGTCGGCCGGCGGGGCCTGGGGCTGGATCCTGCGTGCCGTCCAGGCCGACGCCGGCCTTGCGGACCGGGTCGACTGGAGCACGGTCGGGGTCGGCTCGACCTCCTGCCGGGTACATCAGTACGCGGCAGGGACCCCAGGAAGGAGCCGCGCGTCCCGGCAGAGGACGACACCCCGACACCACCGCACCGAGGAGGGCTCGGACGGTCCCGGGGCGGCCTGGCCTGCAGGATCGACCGCGCCGGTGAAGGCGCATGCCGACCTCGGGCCTTCCTGCTCACACCCGGCCAGTGGGGTGATGCATCGCAGATGATCGACGCTCTCGAACGCACCGCCGTCCCCCGGCCGGAGGGCGGACGGCCCCGCGCGCGCCCGAACCACCTGGGCGGTGATCAGGCGTACAGGTCACGCCGCACCGAGTCCGGCGGCACCGAGAACCCCTGCCCCGCGACGCGACGAATCCTCCGCTCACTCTGCACGTCGTGACGCTGCCGGGGCGTCACCGATGGGCGCAGGACACCATCTGGAACCAGTCAGCCACCCCGCGGAGGCGGGCGGCCAGGAGCTCCCGCCCACGAGGGCGACGCCTCCCCGCATCAGCTCGACGCATGACTGATCGCGATGCGAGGACAGCCGGCCAGACTCATCGACAGGAGGTCCGTCCTTTGGCCGCCGGGCAGTGCCTAGTGGAGCGGCAGCGTGGCGGTGAGGCGTTTGCCGACGGCTTCGCGCCGCATCTGCAGGGAGGTGGCGACCGCCGTCACGATCTCGAGTCCGTGGCCACCGATGCGGGTGGGGTCGTGCTCGCGGACGGCCGGGAGAGCAGGGTCGCTGTCCCAGACGCTCACCGCGAGTCCGTCGTGCACCAGCTCCAGCTCCAGCATGTACGGTCCCGGCGCGTACTTGCGCACATTGGTCACCAGTTCGCTCACGACGAGCGGGAGCACCAGCCCCAGGTCCGGGCCGACCGGCACCTGGCTCTCCGCCTGCACGCGGGCGAGGAAGTCGGACGCGAGGGACCGCGCCTCCCCGATACTCGCACTGCCGTCGTAGGCGGCTGATGCCCGCAAGCGGCGCTCCTGGGTCTCCTGTCCCGGAACGTGCGAATCCTCCGCGCCCCCCTCGGCGCCGTCCCCACCCTGGGGGAGGCCTTGCACCATTCCTACCGCCTACCCTTCTCCCGCCGGTCATGCTCGTTCTGCGCGGGTGATGCGGTCCCGCGGTGGTGATTCGGGCCACACCGGCCCGCCGCTGTCGTCAGGCCCCCGGCGGCGGCACCCGTGCGGCGATCAGCGTGATGTCGTCCCGGGTGTCCCCCAGTTCCCGCGCGAGCGCGGCGCACAACTTCCGGAGGGGCATGGCCCGGTGGTCGGCCAGGCGTTGGCGCAGGCTTGCCATGCCGGTGTCGATGCTCTGCGACCGGGACTCCACCAGACCGTCGGTGTACAGCAGCAGCGTGGAGCCGGCCGGCAGGTCGGCCCGCTGGGTCGGGCGTTCCATGGTGGGCCGCGCTCCGAGCAGCGGGGCGTGGGGCCCGGTGAGGAACTCGGTGCCGCCGTCGCAGGCGAGCAGCAGGGGCGGCGGGTGGCCGGCGATCGACCACGACAGCTGCCAGGAGCCGTCCGGCCCGGGGTGCAGGCGCACCAGGATGGCGGTGGCCGAGTCGGCGTGGGTCAGCCGGGCCTGCGCGGTGTCGAGACGCCGCAGGATCTCGCCGGGCGTCTCCTCGGGGCGGTCGACGGCCAACGCCCGCAGCATGTTGCGGAGTTCGCTCATGCGGGCGGCGGCCTGGATGTCGTGCCCGGTGACATCGCCGATGACCAGCATGGTGTCGCCGCCG
>NZ_JBMDXJ010000489.1:0-20510 GCF_048594945.1 Pseudactinotalea sp.
CCTGCGCCTGGCCTACTCGGGCGTGACCGTGCCGCAGATCGCGGACGGCTTGAAGCGCCTCGCCGAGGCCTACCGCTCGCTGTGACTTCTCTCCCGCATTTAACGTGTTTTAAATCGGCCTCTGACGCCCGTCAAGCCGATTGAAACCACGTTCAATGCGGGAGAGAAGTCACAGCGAGCGGTAGGCCTCGGCGAGGCGCTTCACGCCGTCCTCGATCTGCGGCACGGTCACGCCGGAGTAGGCCAGGCGCAGGTGGTGCCTGGCATCGTCGAGGAGGAAGTCGCTGCCCTTGACGACAGCGAGGCCGCGGGCGGCGCAGGCGTCGAAGAGCGCGTCGCCGTCGGTGCCCTCGGGGAAGGTCAGCCACAGGAAGTAGCCACCCTCGGGGTCCACGAACTGCACCTCGGGGAGCTCGGCGCGCAAGCCCTCGGAGAGCACCCGCGCCCGCTCGGACAGGGCGGTCTTCACAGTCTCGATCGAAGCCTCGTACGAGCCGCCGCGTACGAAGGCGTTCACGATGGACTGGCTCACCATGCTCGGCGAGATGTAGGTGCTGGTCGCGAGCGCCGCGACCTTGCCGATCAGCTCGGTCGAGCCCACGAGGTAGCCCACCCGGATGCCCGGGCAGACCGTCTTGGAGAACGAGCTCGCGTAGACGACCTCGCCTTCGGACTGCTCGAACATCGTGGGCAGCCGCTCACCGCTGAAGCGCAGCTCCACGTACGGGTCATCCTCGAAGATCGTGAAGCCCCGCTCGCGCGCGAGCGCGACCAGCTGGGTGCGCTTGTCGGCGCTCAGCGTGTAACCGGCCGGGTTGTGGAAGTTCGGGATCAGGTGAGCAAGCGATGGCGTGACGCCCGAGTCCAGAACCGCACGAACGCCGTCGACCGAGACACCATCGGGCTCGACCTCGACGGCGTGCAGGTCCGCCCCGAGCGCACGCAGCGAGCCGAGCGTGCGGTCGTAGGAGGGACGCTCCACGATCACGGCGTCACCGGACGAGACCAGGGTCTCGAACAGGAACGCGTCGGCCTGCATCGACCCGTTGGTCACCAGCACCTGGTTCTCGGCGACGCCGTGCCGCTCGGCGATCCAGGACCGCAGCGGCAGGTAGCCCACCGACGTGCCGTAGGCGAACGAGCCCGCCGGATCGTCCGTGAAGGCGCGGGCGGCGGCGGACTTGAGGCCCTCGACGTCGATGATGTCCAGCGACGGGGCGCCTCGGGCGAACGAGATCGGTGCGGGTTCAGCGGCCATGAGGCCAGCCTAGGGAACGCCGCCGCTGCGCGTGGTGTGGCGTCCACCACGCGGTCGTGGCGGCGCGGGCTCAGGCGTCTCTGCGCTCTTGCGCCTCGCTCTCGCGACGCCGTCGCGCGTTGCGCCGAAGCCGGGCCACCACGAACCAGATGGCGAGGAGCGCGATCACCACGAGCACCGCGTTCGAGATGATCCCCGACCACTGCTCGAGCGTCGGCTTGATGATCGGCCCGAACGCGAACCCCAGGCCGATCCAGATGGTGTTCCACACCAGCGACCCCACGAACGTGTAGAGGCTGAACCGTACGAGCGGCATCCGCTCGATCCCAGCCGGGATCGAGATGAACGACCGCACGAGCGGGACACATCGACCGCCGAGCACCGCGAGGGCGCCGTAGCGGGTGAAGAACCGCTCGGCCTTGTCGAAGTCCTCGCCGTCCATGAGTGGGAACCGCTCGACGATCCGTCGGGTGCGGTCCCGCCCGAGCGCGGCCCCGATCGCGTACCAGCCCCACGCACCCACCAGCCCGCCGAGGGTCGCCGCGATCACCGCGCCGATGAAGCTCATCCGGCCGTCGTAGGCGAGGAAGCCGGCGCCGGGCAGCACCGCCTCCGAGGGCATCGGCGGGAAGAAGGTCTCCACGAGCAGCGCGATCCCCACGCCCACCTCGCCGAGCGTCTCCATGAGCGAGAGCACCCATCCGATGAAGCCCTCATACCCGGCGTCGGGGTGGATCGAGCCGTCCATGGCGGGCGTGAGCGAGATCGCGGACATGCGCATGGGGCCACACGGTACGTGGCGGCGGCGCCGCTGCTCCACGCGGCTGGCTACCCACGCGACCGGGGGATACCTCCCGGAGGGCTAGCGTGCTAGCATTACGGCATGGCAGCCAAGGCGCAGTTCAACGTCTATCTCCCGCCCGAGCTGGTCCGCGGTGTCAAGCACCGCGCGATCGACGAGGGGGTCAGCCTGTCGGCGCTCGTCGAGAAGGTGCTGACCGCCTACCTCGAGACCGAACCCCAGGAGGAGCTCCGATGAGGACCGTCATCCGCCCGATCCGATACACGTCCCACGTCCCCGCGATGCGCGACTGGGCGCTCGCACTGGGGCTGGCACCACTGCTGGAGACCGAGGGCTGGCACGTGCTCGGGGCCGGGAGCGGTCGGCTCGCGCTGCACCATGTGCCCGAGGGGGACCCGCTCGCGGGCGCCACCACGCTCGCCGTCGAGACCGACGATCTCGACGCGCTCGAGCAGCGCTGGCGCGAGGTGGGCATGGCCACGCGCCGAGTCGAGCAGCACGGGTTCCCGCTGTTGTTCGCCACCACCCCGTTCGGCGGCGAGATCGCCGCGGGTGAGCTCTCGCCGTCGACGGCGCAGGGCGAGTTTGATGCTGACCTCGCCGTGATGGCGATGCTGGTCACCCGCGACGTGCCCGGGGCGGCCGCCTGGTTCACCGCCTGGGGGTGGCGTCAGCGGATCAGCAGCCAGGGTGGTGGCTGGATCGATCTCGAGCTGCCCGACGGCGGTGGCTTGGTCGGGATTCACCGTGCCGACAACCTCGAGTCGGACCCACCCGAGGGTGGCGCGGCAGGCGAGGTGGCGGTCGGGCTCACGTTCGAGCACCTCGACGTCGACGCCCTGCTGGAGCGGGTACAGGCGGCCGGACTGGAGGACGCGCACGTCGTGGACGAGGCCTACAACCGCACGCTTCTCGTCGACTGCCCTGACGGCGAGACGATCTGGGTCAACGGAGCGATGGCCGACCTGTACGGGTACCGGCGCGGCTGACCGACCCATGACCGTGTGCGTTCCGGACCGAGATCGGTGCGGAACGCACACGATGGTGGTGGGGTGTGCCGATCTGGCAGACTGACCTCATGCACGCGAAGCGATTTAGCCGGCCCGCTCCGGGCCGCAGCGTGCGCTGATCACAGACACTGCCGTCGCGCGTGTCGGCCCGAGCGGGCACTCGTCATGACTCCGCTCGATCCCAGGAAGGTCCGCATGTCCGACACCAGCTCGGTTCCCTCGCCCCTCGACGCCGACGGCGTCGCTCACGTTCTCTCCGAGGCGCTCGCCGCCGTCGGTGGTGCCGCCGATCTCGACGCACTCAAGCAGGTGCGCATCGCCCACACGGGTGAGCGCAGCCCGCTCGCGCTCGCCAACCGTGCCATCGGCGGGCTGGCCCCGGCCGACAAGGCTGCGGCCGGCAAGCTGATGGGCCAGGCGCGAGGGCGCCTCAACGCCGCGATCGCCGCTCGCCAGGCCGAGCTCGAGGAGCAGCGCGATGCCGCCGTGCTGCGCACCGAGGCGGTCGACCTCACCGTCCCCGTGCAGCGCACGCGGCCCGGCGCGCGACACCCGCTCGATGCGCTCATGGACCAGGTCGCCGACTTCTTCACCTCGATGGGGTGGGAGATCGCCGAGGGGCCCGAGGTCGAGCACGAGTGGTTCAACTTCGACGCGCTCAACTTCAAGCCCGACCACCCGGCCCGGCAGATGCAGGACACGTTCTACGTGCAGAGCTCCGAGTCTGACGATGATGCCCACAGTGCCCATGTGGTCCTGCGCACCCACACATCCCCGGTGCAGGCGCGCACGCTGCTGGAGCGCGGCGTCCCGGTGTACATCGCCTGCCCCGGCAAGGTGTTCCGCACCGACGAGCTCGACGCCACCCACACCCCGGTGTTCCACCAGGTCGAGGGGCTCGCGGTCGACAAGGGTCTGACGATGGCGCATCTGACCGGCACGCTGGACCACTTCGCCCGCGCGAGGTTCGGACCCGAGGCCAAGACCCGGCTGCGCCCGAGCTACTTCCCCTTCACCGAGCCGAGCGCCGAGATGGACCTGTGGTTCCCGCAGAAGAAGGGTGGCCCCGGCTGGATCGAGTGGGGTGGCTGCGGCATGGTCAACCCCAACGTGCTGCGCGCTTGCGGCATCGACCCGGAGGTCTACTCCGGCTTCGCGTTCGGCATGGGCATCGAGCGCACGCTGATGCTGCAGCACGGCATCGAGGACATGCACGACATGGTCGAGGCCGATGCCCGGTTCTCGCTCGGCCTGGCAGGAGGGCAGCTCTGATGCCGTACGTCCCGATCGAATGGTTGCGTGACCACGTCGAGGTCCCCGAGGGAACGACGGCGGAGGGCTTGGCGTCCGATCTTGTCCGGGTGGGCCTGGAGGAGGAGGGCATCGATCGCTCCTCGGTCGTGACCGGCCCGCTCGTGGTGGGCCGGGTGCTCGACGTCAGCCCCGAGGAGCAGAAGAACGGCAAGACGATCAACTGGTGTCGCGTCGACGTCGGGTCCGAGCACAACGTCGAGGATGTGGATGGCCTCGGCGCGGGCCGAGGCATCGTGTGCGGCGCCCACAACTTCGCCGTGGGCGACTCGGTGGTCGTCGCGCTGCCCGGTGCCGTGCTGCCGGAGGACTTCGCGATTGCCTCGCGCAAGACCTACGGCCACATCAGCGACGGCATGATCTGCAGCCAGCGCGAGCTGGGGCTGGGCGACGACCACGACGGCATCATCGTGCTCGAGGACCCGCCTGCCCCGGGCGCCGACGCGATCGCGCTGCTCGGCCTGGGCGAGGAGATCCTTGAGATCAACGTCACCCCGGACCGCGGCTACTGCTTCTCGATGCGCGGCGTGGCCCGCGAGTACGGGCACTCCACGGGTGCGGCGTTCACCGACCGCGCCCTGGAACTGGCAGCCAGGGTGCCGGCACCGACCGAGGCGGGCTTCGCCGTCGAGATTGCCGACGACGCCCCCATCCATGGCAACCCGGGTGCCGACAGGTTCGTTGCCAGGGTCGTGCGTGGCGTCAACGCCACAGCGCCCTCACCCGCGTGGATGAGCAAGCGGCTACGGCAGGCTGGGATGCGGCCGATCTCGCTCGCGGTCGACGTCACGAACTACGTGATGCTCGATCTGGGGCAGCCGTTGCACGCCTACGACCTCGGCACCCTGCATGCGCCGATCGTGGTGCGGCGCGCCCGCCCGGGGGAGCGGATCACCACGCTCGACGACATCGATCGCGCCCTCGACCCTGAGGACCTGCTGATCACGGATTCTCCAGAGGGCGTCTCGCCCGAGGGCCACGGCTCCCGTGCGATCGGGATCGCGGGTGTCATGGGTGGTGCCGAGACCGAGGTCGGTGACGCCACGACCGACGTCCTTATCGAGGCTGCTCACTTCGAGGAGATCTCGATCGCTCGCACGGCTCGGCGCCACAAGCTGTCGAGCGAGGCGTCCAAGCGGTTCGAGCGCGGTGTCGACAACCGACTGCAAGCCGCCGCCGCGCAGCGCGTGGTCGAGCTGTTGGTCGAGCTCGGCGGCGGTGTGGCCGACGACGCCGCGGTCACCGACGTGGATCGCACCGTGGCACCGTCGGCGATCGGTTTCGACCCGCAGCAGGCCACTCGGCTCGTGGGCGTCCGCTACAGCAACGAGGAGGTCATCGAGACTCTGCAGAGCCTCGGTGCCCGCGTCGAGGAGTTGGCGGAGGAGAGCGCGGAGAGTAGCGGCAGGCACGCCGCCAGCACCGCACGGGTGCTGGTGACGCCGCCGAGCTGGCGGCCCGACCTCACCGAGCCCGCAGACCTGGTCGAGGAGGTCGTGCGCCTGCGCGGCTACGACGCGGTGCCCTCGGTGCTGCCGTCGGCACCGGCCGGGCGCGGACTGACGGTGCGGCAGCATCGTCGCCGCAGGGTGGCGAACCTGCTGGCCGACGCCGGGCTGGTGCAGGTTCTCACCTACCCGTTCATCGGCGAGGGACGTCACGATCAGCTCGGGCTGTCCGAGGACGATCCGCGTCGGCTGGCCGTGCGGCTGCAGAACCCGCTGGCGCAGGACGCCCCATTCTTGCGGACCTCGCTGCTGCACACGCTGCTGGACGCTGCGGTGCGCAACGTGGGCCGCGGGGTCACCGATGTCGCGCTCTACGAGATCGGGCTCGTGACGCGGCCCGGCGGCGTCCTCGCGGCGTCCCCCTTGCCACCGCCTGCGGTCCTGCCCGACCCGTCGACGCTCGACGCGGTCCGGGCAGCCGTGCCGCCGCAGCCGCTGCGGGTAGCTGCGGTGCTCGTGGGCGCGGCACAGCCGGCAGGCCCAGGGACGCAGGCGCGCCCCTACGACGCTGCCGATGCCGTGGCTCTCGTGCGCGAGATCGCCCGCGCCGTGGGTGCCGAGATCCGCGTCAGCAACGATCCCGACCACGCCCCCTGGCACCCCGGCCGCTGCGCGCGCATCAGTACCGCCGATGGCGTGACGGTCGGCCATGCGGGCGAGCTCGCACCCCGGGTCGTCACCGACCTCGGGCTGCCGCCACGCGCGGTCGCTCTCGAGGTCGACCTCGACGTGCTGCTCGATGCCGCCCCCGAGGAGCCACGCCAGGTCTCGGGGTTGTCGACGTTCCCGCCCGCGAAGGAGGACATCGCGCTCGTGGTGTCCGCCGATGCACCGGCAGGAGACGTGCTCGCCGTGGTCACCGAGGCCGTCGGAGACCTGGCCGAGGAGGTGCGCCTGTTCGACGTCTACACCGGCGACAACCTGCCGGAGGGCACCAAGTCGCTCGCCTTCGCGCTACGCCTCCGAGGCGACCGCACGCTCACCGGCGAGGACACTGGCGCGGTGCGCGACGCGGTCGTGAAGGCAGCCGGGGAACGCTTCGGCGCCACCCTGCGCGGGTAGCCCACCCCCCACCGCCGAACGCGCGGCTGCTGCTGCTCTCACCCATCAGAACGGCACCCACCGCGCGTTCGGACGTCGGGTCATCCGCAGTTGGCGAGTGGGGAATGCCCCACCCTGCGTTGACCGGCTGGCGCCCTGGGGCTCGGAGCGCTCGGCCGGAACGCTTGAGACATGGTCACGATCGCTCCGCAGCGCCCGGTCTCGGGCATCCGCACCGCACCCGTCGAGCCCGCGCCGGGGCCGCCCTCGCGCGACCGGGTGCTCGACCTCGTGCGCGTCGCCGCGATGGTGCTGGTGGTGGCCCAGCACTGGCTGATGCCGATCCTCGCGGTCGACGGCGGTGCGATCGTTCTCGAGCGCGCGAACGTGCTCGAGAACGTGTGGCCCGCAACGTGGGTCACGCAGGTGATGCCGCTGGTGTTCTTCACCTCCGGTGCTGCAGCGGTGCTGAGTCTCCGCGGGCGTGCGGCACCCGGCAGCACCTGGGTGGCACGGCGACTGATCCGGCTGCTCGGTGGCGTGGTCGTGCTCGCGGTGGTGTGGCTCCCGCTGCCGCATGCGTTGCTCGCGACGGGACTCGACCCGGCTGTGGTGAGTGTGGGCTCTCGACTGATCGGGGCACTGCTGTGGTTCCTCGTTGTGCTCGTGGTCCTGACCATGCTGACCCCGGTGCTGCTGCGGATGGCCGACCGGTGGCGGGGCGTCGAGCTCGGTGCCCTGGCGCTGGCCGCGGTCGGGGTGGACGTGGTCCGGTTCGGCGCCGGCTGGCAGTACGCGGGCTATCTCAACGCGGTGCTCGTGTGGGCAGCCGTCTATCTGGTCGGGGTCCACTACGCGCGTGGGCGGTTGGCGTGGCTGAGCGGCGCACGCGCCGTCGGCGTCGCTGCTCTGGCTCTGGCCGTCCTCGCTGCTGCGGTCGCGTTCGGCCCCTACCCGCCGGCGATGATCGGCCTGCCCGGGACCAGCGTCTCGAACATGAATCCACCTTCCGCGGCCTTGCTGGCGCTGGCTGCTGCGCAGATCGGCCTGCTGCTTGCGCTGCGTCCGGCGCTGGAACGACTCGTCGCGCGGCCGCGGGTGGCGGCACTGATCGACCGCTGCGCGCCGCACACGATGACGGTCTACCTCTGGCACACACCGGCGATCGTGCTGGTCGCGGCCGTGGTCGTGGCGCTCGGCGTCGACGCCCCTGAGGTGGGCTCGGCGACGTGGGGGTGGCAGCTGCCGCTGTGGTGCATCGCCGCCGGGGCGGTGCTGGCGATGTGCGTGGCCGGGGTCGGTCAGGCGGGCCTGCGGCCGGGGCATGGCCGTGTCGGCACCGGGAGGGTGGTCGGTGCCGGCGCGCTCGCGCTCGGCGGTCTGGCAGCGCTCATGGTCGGTGGGTTCGACCCCGCGCGATGGAGTGAGCTGGTGGGTCCATGGGTGGGAGCCGGAGCGATCGCCTGCGGGGCTGCCCTGCTGGGCGCACGCCTGCACGCGGACGTGCCCGCGCTCCGCAGCCGGGTGCCCGAGCCCCGGCTGGCTGGTGCAAGCATGCGTGCACCGGGCAAGGTGGTCGCGTGAGCGACGACGAGGCGGTGCGTGTACGGCGCGGTGTCTACGCGCGCTCCGCCCGGGAGACCGGGTTCCTGATCGCGCAGCTGCCCGTGGCGATCGCAGGGTTCGTGCTGTTCGTGCTCGTGCCTGCCCTGGGTGTCCCGTTGCTGGTGCTGGTGATCGGTCTGGCCGTGATCGCGGGGCTGTTGGGCGCTCTCAACGGCCTCGGCGAGTTCACCCGCGGGCGGCTGCGACGTCTCGGTTATCACCTCGAGCAGGGCAGCCGCCCCACCCCGGCGGTCAAGTCGACCTGGGTGCGCCGCTCGTTCCGGCGGCTGCAGCACGGCCAGAGCTGGATGGACTGGTTGCGTGCATTGCTCGACTTCCCGCTCGCGATCGCCACGTTCGCGATCGCTGTCAGCTGGTGGGTGGCCTCGGCCGGGTCCGTGCTCTTCTGGATCTGGGGCAGGTTCCTGCCCGACGACAGCGAGGGCTTGGCCTGGTTGATCGGGCTCGACGGTCTGGTGCCGGATTGGGCGATTCACCTCGTGGTCGGGGTGCTCGGGCTCCTGGCGGCGCCCTGGGTGGTGCGTGGCCTGATCGCCGCGCACGTGGGCCTGGAGCGATTTGCGCTGCTTGCCAGCCGCCCGGCCAAGCTACGCAGCAGGATCGACGACCTCACCGCCAGCCGGGCCGCCGTCGTCGACTCCGAGGCCCATGCGCTTCGGCGCATCGAGCGGGATCTGCACGACGGGCCTCAGCAGCGGCTGGTCCGTACCACGATGGATGTTCAGACCGCGCTGCGCCGGATCGACGCAGGAGATGCGGAGGCGGCTCGCGAGCACCTGCAGTCGGCACTCGAGCAGGTCGAGTCGGGACTGGGGGAGCTGCGGACGCTCTCACGAGGGATCGCGCCGCCTGTGCTGGCCGACCGTGGCCTTGCCGCCGCGATCGGATCGTTGGCCGGGCAGAGCCCGATCCGTGTGCAGGCCGACGTCGCGATCCCTGCCGATCGGCGGCTGGCCCTGGCGCGCGAGACAGCCGCCTACTTCGTGGTCTCCGAGGCGCTTGCCAACGCCGGCAAGCACAGCGGCGCCTCCCTCGTGCAGGTGCACGTCGACGAGACGGCCTCGGGTGCGCTCCGCGTCCGCGTGAGCGATGACGGCCGAGGTGGTGCGCACCTGGGCAAGGGCCACGGGCTCGTCGGGCTCGTCGACCGGCTGCAGGGCGTGGACGGCACCCTGGAGGTCATCAGCCCGGAGGGCGGGGGCACCACGCTGCACGCCGTGATACCGGCGTCGACGCCGTGACGCCGTACGCTCAGGTCTCGATGCGTGTCGTGCTCGCCGAGGACTCCCTGCTGCTGCGCGAGGGCCTGGTCAGGCTTCTCACCGAGGCAGGATGCGAGGTCGTCGCCGCTGTCGACGACGGTGAGTCCGCGGTCGCGGCCGTGCTCGAGCATCAGCCCGATGTCGCGGTGCTCGACGTGCGGATGCCACCCACTTTCACCGACGAGGGTCTGCGGGCGGCCGTCAGGATCCGTGCCGAGCACCCCGCCACCGCGGTACTGGTGCTCTCGCAGTACGTCGAGCAGTCCTATGCCGCCGACCTGCTCGCCACCGGTGCCGGGGTCGGCTACCTGCTCAAGGACCGGGTGGCGAAGCTGGACGACCTCGCCGACGCATTGCGCCGCCTCATCGACGGCGGAACGGTGCTGGACCCGATGGTCGTCTCGCAGCTGTTCTCGGGTCACCGCGCCCGGCCGTTGCAGCGGCTCACGGACCGAGAGCGCGACGTGCTGGAGCTGATGGCGCAGGGCAGAACCAACGCCGCGATCGGGCGCGCCCTGTTCGTCACGCCGAAGTCGATCGAGAAGCACATCTCGTCGATCCTCGACAAGCTCGACCTCCCGCCGTCGGAGGACGACCACCGCCGGGTCCTCGCCGTCATCGCCTGGCTGAACGACCAGGGCACCTGACGCGCGTCGGTGGTCGCGGGTAGCGTCGACGCCATGGACAGAATCCAGGTGATCGGCAGCGAATCCGCACGACTGGCGGAGGTGGTGGCACAGGCCGATCCGTCGGCACGAGTCCCCACGTGCCCGGACTGGGACGCGAAGGCCCTGCTGTGGCACCTCACCGGTGTGCATCGATTCTGGGCAGACGTGCTCGCCCAGAACCCGCAGACCGACGACGAGGTCGGTGCGCTCGAGCAGGAGGGTGTCGAGCCACCCGGGGCGATCGCTGAGATCCTGCCGCTGCGTGAGCAAGCTACGGCTGACCTCCTCGTCCAGCTCGGCGAGCTGAACGACCACGAGCGCCGCTGGTCCTGGTGGGAGCCGGACCAGACCGTCGGCTTCACGCGTCGGATGCAGACATACGAGGCCACGATGCACCGCATCGACGCCGAGCTCGCTGCCGGTGTGCCGGTCAGCGCGATCGCCGATGACGTCGCTGTCGGTGCGGTCGACCACTGTGTCGACGTGATGTGGGGCTGGATGCCGAACTGGGCGCAGTACGAGGAGCTCGCGGTCGTCGAGCTGGTCGCCTCCGATGCCTCGAATCGGTGGTTGGTCGAGATCGGGCACTGGTTCGGTACCGGCCCGGAGTCCGGCAACACCTTCGACATGGCGCGGGCGACCCGCGCACCCGAGAGTGCCGCGGCCACAGCGACCGTGTCCGGCACCGCCGAGCAGCTCAGCCGGTGGGCGTGGGGGCGCCGGCCGGAGGAGGATGCCGTGACCGTGGAAGGCACCACCGAGGCACGGGCCGCCATCGCTCGGCTCATCGAGCAAGGCATCCAGTAGCTCGGCGGGACCAGAGGCTGCTCGCTCCTAGGACCAGGGTCCCGGGTTCGCGCCGATGACCGCGCCGATGCTGTCCTCATGCGAGTTCTGGTCACCACAGCGTCCAAGCACGGCAGCACACGTCAGATCGGCGAGGTGATCGCTGATCAGTTGCAGCAGCACGGGCACCAGCTGCTCTGCCGCGACGTCGAGGAGGTCGGTGACGCCGACATCGTGCAGGCCGGCGCGATCGTGCTCGGCACGGCGGTCTACGGTGCCCGACTGCTCTCCGCCGGCTCAGCCTTCGCGAGCCGGCTGGCGCACGAGTTCGGCGGGCTGGTGTGGCTGTTCGGCGTTGGACTCAAGAACGTGACCGTGGACCCGCTGCGCGTGACGACCACTCAACCGGCGGAGATGGGTTACCGAGCGGGGCGCTACCCGGTCTTCGGAGGCGTGGTCGAGACCGCCACGCTGAGTGCAGCCGAACGAGCGCTCATCGGCGCTGTCGGTGCACACGGCAAGGACCTGCGTGACCTTGAGCTCGTCCAGGCGTGGGCAGCGCTTGTCGCGGTCCAGGTGAGTGCCGCCGAGCGTGCTCAGGGAAGCAGGAGCACCTTGCCGGTGGTCTGACGGCCCTGGAGGGCACGGTGCGCCGCCGCCGCCTCGGCCAGCGGGAAGGTCGCCCCGACGCGCAGGTCGACCACACCATCGGTCACCCAGGACGAGACCTGCGACCAGCGGGCGGCGCGCTCGCCGGAGTCGGCGACGTAGTGCATCATCGTCGGCCGGGTGAGGAACAGCGAGCCGGCTCGGTTGAGCCGCTGCGGGTCGAACGGCGGTACCGGACCGCTCGCGCCGCCGAACAGCACCAGGGTGCCGCGTGGGCGCAACGAACCAAGGCTGCCGTCGAAGGTGGCCCTCCCCACGCCGTCGTAGACCACATGCACGCCTGCGCCGCCCGTGAGCTCACGCACCGCGGCGGGAAGCTCGGTGGTGATGTCCCCGAAGGTGTCATAGCGGATCACGTCGGAGGCACCGGCGGCCCGGGAGAGCGACTCCTTCTCGGCGGTGGACACCGTGGTGATGACGCGCGCGCCGAGGTGCGCCGCCACCTGGGTCAGCAGCAGTCCGACACCGCCGGCGCCAGCGGTCAGCAGCACGTCCTGGCCCCGCTCGATGTGGAACGCGCCGTCGACCAGCATGCTCACGGTCAGCCCCTGCAGCGGCAACGCCGCAGCGGTGCGGACATCCAGCCCCTCAGGAATGGTCAGTGCCTGGGTGGCATCGAGCAGCGCGAGATCGGCGTACGAGCCGGTCACCGACGAGGTCCACGCGACCTCGTCCCCGACCTGCAGCGCGGTCACGCCCTCGCCGAGCTGCATCACCTCGCCTGCGCCCTCACCACCGGGGCGGAACGGGTGCTGCACCGGGTAGACGCCGCTGCGCTGATAGGTCTCGATGAAGTTCAGTCCGATCGCCGCCGGGCGGACCAGCACCTGACCGGGACCCGGCTCCGGATCGGGCACCTCCACGAGCTCCAGGACCTCCGGCCCTCCGGCGGCTGCCACCTCGATCGCGCGCATGCCGCCAAACGTATCCGGCTCCGCTACGGTCGGCACGTGCCCGCTGTGACATCCCAGGACCTGGTCGTCGCCGTCGACGTCGGCACCACAGCCACCAAGGTGGTCGCCTTCGCGACCGACGGCGCCGTGCTGGCCGAGGCCGAGCGCGGCTACGCGCTGCATGCCCCTCAGCCCGGCCATGCCGAGCAGGACCCGCAGGAGATCCTCGCGGCGGTCCTCAGTGCGCTCGGTGAGGTCGTCGCGCGGGTCGGTGCCGGTCGCGTGGCCGGGCTGGCGTTCAGCTCGGCCATGCACACGCTGATGGCGCTCGACGGCGCAGGTCGCCCGCTCACGGCCGTCACCTCGTGGGCCGATACCCGATCCCAGACGCAGGCCGAGCGGCTCCGCGCCGACCCGGCGGGTCTTGGTCTGCACCGCCGGACCGGCACACCGGTGCACCCGATGTCGCCGCTGCCACGCCTGGCCTGGTTCGCGGAGAACGAGCCCGAGCTGTGCCGGCGTGCTGCTCGCTGGTGCGGCATCAAGGAGTACCTGCTGCTGCAGCTGTGCGATGCGTGGGTGATGGATCACTCGATCGGCTCCTGCAGCGGGTTGATGAACCTTGAGGCCCTCGACTGGGATGCCGAGGCGCTGCGGGTCGCCGCGGTCGATGCGGGGCAGCTGCCGGTGCTTGTGCCCACCACGCACGTGGTGGGGCTGGCGGAGCAGCCGGCCGCCGCGGTCGGGCTCCCGTCAGGGACGCCGGTGGTCGTCGGTGCCGGCGATGGCCCGCTCGCGAATCTCGGCGTCGGGGCGGTCCGGCCCGGCATGGCTGCGTGCTCGCTCGGCACGTCCGGTGCTCTGCGCGTGGTCGTGGACCGCCCGGCCGTCGACCCGCAGGGGCGGGTGTTCTGCTACGCGTTGGCGCCGGGTCTGTGGGTGGTCGGTGGGGCGATCAACAACGGTGGCATCGTCATGCGCTGGGCGCTGGAGTCGCTGGCCCCGGACCTCGGGGAGGGTGCCGAGATCGAGTTGCTCGCGCAGGCCGCACAGGTGCCGGCGGGAAGCGGCGGGCTGCTGATGGTGCCGTCGCTGCTCAGCGAGCGCGCACCTCGGTGGACCTCGCTCGCTCGCGCCAGCTACGTAGGCCTGACCCGCGACCATCGTCGCGAGCACCTGCTACGCGCCGCGCTCGAGGGAGTGGTGCTGCAGCTGGCGCTGGTGCTGGAGTCGATGCGCGCCGCCGGGCTCGATGTGAGCGAGGTGCGGGCGACCGGGGGAGTGATGCGCAGTGAGCTGTGGCAGCAGCTGCTCGCCGACGCCCTCGACCTCCCGATCGATCTTCCTGACGGCCAGCAGGGCTCCAGCTACGGCGCCGCGATCCTCGGCATGCTCGCGCTGGGGCTCGTGGGCGACCTCGACGCGCCCGCCGCCGCGACGCCGATCGCCCGCACGGTCGAGCCGATCCCGGACAACGCCGGCGTCTACGCCCGGCTGCGCCCGGTGTTCGCCGGCCTCGACGACGCCCTCGCTCCGACCTTCACCGCGTTGCGCCGCCTGGACCTCTCGCTGCGTCGGTAGAGTCGCGAGCATGGGGTTCCGACGAGGTGGCTCGGTCGTGGCGTCGTTGTCGCTGCTCGTGATGGCGGTGACCGGCTGCTCGGACGGCTCGCCGGCCTGCGAGCCACAAGGGCTGCTCGACGAGCCGCAGACGGAGCAGGATGTGCTCGCCGCCGACCAGCTCGAGATCGTCAGCAATGTCGACGAGTCGACGACCCGCCTGCTCGCCGACCTCGGCGACGAGGCTGTGTCGTTCTACTTGGGAGCCTCGGACGAGGGCGGCATCTGCCTGCTCATCGTCGCCGAGTCGCCGATGGCCGGATGCAGCGGCGGTGGGGGCGCCGGTCTCCGGGTCAGCGACCAACGGCACACCGTGGGGCTCGTGGCCGAGAACGACGAGGATGCCGTGCCCTCGGGCGCGACGACAGCACCGGTCCCCAACGGGTGCCTCGCCGTGCGCTATCGCTGATCAGCGCACGACGGCGCCCTCGGGGTGTCCGGGGCGGTCAGCGTCCGCTCGGGGGCTCGTCCGGGTAGGCCACCGGCTCCAAGCCCATCTCCTTCGTGAGCTTGGTGCGGCGCTTGATGACCTTGTCGCGCAGCTCGAGCATGTCGGCGAGCACGCGCTTGCGCTCGCGCTTGGCGAGCAGGTCGATGTAGAGGCGACCGTTGGTGTGGTCGGTCTCATGCTGCAGGCAGCGCGCGAAGTAGCCCGTCCCCTCCAGCCGCAGCGGCGTGCCCTCGAGGTCGGAGCCGGTCACCGCCACACGCGAGGGGCGGAACAGCTCCGAGCCCGGCCCGGGCACCGACAGGCAACCTTCCTCGTGCTCGTTCGTGCCGCCGTCGGGGTCGACCTCGATCACCGGGTTGCAGATGTGGCCCACGTGTCGGCTGTCGTTGTCGGAGTCGGGCAGGTCGTACACGAACAGCCGCAGGTCGACGCCCACCTGGTTGGCCGCGAGCCCCACGCCCTCGGCGAGCATCATGGTCGCGAACATGTCGTCCACGAGCGTGCGCAGTTCCTCGCTCCCGAACATCTCCGCAGTGACGTCGGCGTTGCGGCGGTGCAGCACGTCCTCACCGACTTCGGTCACCCGGAGCGCCTTGCCGCGCTCGGTCTCCGGCGGTACCTCGGGGTAGTCGGAGACCTCGATTCCCTGGACGAACGTTCGCATGCGCGACATCTTTCCAGGCCATGCCGGCACTCGACGCCACCCGGGGCGTCCGTGGACCACGGACGCCCCGGGGAGACCGTCGATCGCACGGGGTCAGCCCGCGCCACCGGCTGTCGGCTGGGCGGACTCCTCGGGCGCGATCGCCTGCCGCTGCACCGTGTGCTCGACCGCGATCTTGCGAGGCTTCGCACGCTCGGCGATGGGGATGGTCAGCGACAGCACACCGTTCTCGTAGGAGGCCTGGATGCTGTCGAGGTCGAGATCGGTGCCGAGGCTGAGCTGGCGCGTGTACCGGCCGGCCGGGCGCTCCTGCGCCAGCCACCGTGCTCCCTCGGTCGTTCCGATCGTCCGCTCGGCGCTGATCGTCAGGGTGTTGCCGTCGATGTCGAGGTCGATCGAGCCGGGATCGACGCCGGGCAGGTCCACGTTGACGACGTACCGATCCTCGACCTTGAACAGGTCCATCGGCATCCATCGTGCGGCGCGGGATGTGCCGTCGCCGGTGAGGAGTCGTGCCGTTACTCGGTCGATCTCACGAAAGGGGTCAAAGGTCAGTGCCACAACCACCACCTCCTTCGGTCCAGGACGTCCGCCCTGTGCGGCGTCCGGTCATGGCATCGTGCCCCGGGGGCATCAGGCCCCTGGAGGCAACCTCGATATTAGCACTCTCGACCGGAGAGTGCTAAGAGTCTGGCGGTGACGTGTCAGGTCCCGGAGGCGTGGTGCGACAGCCGCGGATCTCGCCGCGGCAGCACCCTGGGCGAGGCGCTCGCGGGTCCTCGTACTCGACCACCTCTCGATCCACCCCGTGCTCAGGCGGGCTGAGGCTCGCCTGGTCTACGACATCGGAAGAGTCGTGCTTCCTGATTCTGTATAGTTATGCAGGTGACTGTAAGTGTTGCGATCGCCGGCGCGTCCGGCTATGCCGGCGGCGAAGCTCTCCGGCTCCTGTTGGACCACCCCGAGGTTGAGATCGGTGCGCTCACCGCGTTCACCAACGCGGGCGAGCCCGTGGCGTCGGCGCATCCGCACCTTGCCGCGCACCCCGCTCTTGCTGGCCGGACCTTCGCGAAGACCGAGGCGTCGGCGCTCGCCGGGCACGACGTCGTCATCCTCGCGCTGCCCCATGGCGCTTCTGGCGCCATCGCGGCCGACCTGGAGGCGCTGGGCTCCAGCCCGCTCATCCTCGACTGCGGAGCCGACCACAGGTTGGTCGACCCCGCCGCCTGGCGTGAGTACTACGGCTCCGAGCACGCCGGCACCTGGACCTACGGCCTGCCCGAGCTGATCGTCGGAGGCACAGGGGACGAGGCCGACTCCACCCGGACCCGCCAGCGCGAGACGCTCGCCGGCGCCACACGGATCGCCGTGCCCGGCTGCAACGTCACCGCCGTGACGCTCGGCATGCAGCCCGGCGTCGCGGCCGGGCTCGTGGACCCCACGGACCTGGTCGCGGTCCTCGCCGTCGGGTACTCGGGCGCCGGCAAGGCGACCAAGACCCACCTGCTCGCCTCGGAGGCCGCCGGCAACGCGGTCCCGTACGCCGTGGGCGGCAGTCATCGGCACATCCCCGAGATCGCGCAGAACCTCGGTACCGCCGGTGCCTCCGACGTGCGGATCTCCTTCACGCCGGTCCTGGTCCCCATCTCCCGGGGGATTCTCGCGACGACGACGGCGCCGCTCGCCGCCGATGTCTCGGCGCCCTCCGTTCGGGCCGCCTGGGAGGCGTACTACGCCGACGAGCCGTTCGTGCACCTGCTGCCCGAGGGGCAGTGGCCCACCAGCGGTGCCACCACCGGCGCCAACACGGCGCTCGTGCAGGTCGCGGTCGACGAGAAGGCCGGCCGAGTCGTGACCGTGTGCGCCATCGACAACCTCGTCAAAGGCACCGCCGGGGGCGCGATCCAGTCGATGAACCTCGCACTGGGACTGCCCGAGACCGTGGGACTGCCGACGACGGCCGTCGCACCCTGAGAGGACTCCACCCGTGACCGTGACCTCCCCACAGGGCTTCCGGGCTGCCGGCGTGACCGCCGGCCTCAAGGCCTCCGGCAAGCCCGACCTCGCGCTCGTCGTCAACGACGGGCCCGAGCGCACCGCCGCTGCGGTGTTCACCTCCAACCGGGTGGTCGGGCACCCGGTCACCTGGTCGCGCCAGGTCATCGGTGACGGCGTCGCGCACGCGATCGTGCTCAACTCCGGCGGCGCCAACGTGTGTACCGGGCCGGAGGGGTTTCTCGACACCCATCGCACCGCGGAGGCCGTGGCGCAGGCGCTCCAGGTGTCCGCAGCCGACGTGCTCGTGGCCTCGACCGGCCTGATCGGTGAGCGGCTGCCCATCGAGGTGCTGCTGGCCGGCATCGAGCCGCTCACGGCTGCGCTAAGCAGCGAGGGCGGTGCAGCCGCCGCCGAGGCGATCATGACCACCGACACGGTCCCCAAGCAGGCGCACACCTCGCGCGAGGGCTGGTCGGTCGGCGGCATCGCCAAAGGTGCCGGCATGCTCGCTCCGGCACTCGCCACGATGCTCGTGGTCCTCACCACGGACGCCAGCGTGGATGCCGCCACGGCCGACGCCGCGCTCCGTCACGCGACCCGGCTCACCTTCGACCGGATCGACTCCGACGGCGCGATGTCGACCTCCGACACCGTGGTGCTGCTCGCGTCCGGCGCCAGTGGCGTCACCCCCAGCCCGCAGGAGCTCACCGATGCGGTCACGGCCGCCTGTGCCGAGCTCGCGCGGGCGCTGATCGCCGACGCCGAAGGGGCGTCCCATGACATCGCGGTCGAGGTGGTCGGGGCCGACAGCGAGGACGCCGCGGTCGCCGTTGCCCGCGCCGTCACCCGGTCCGCGCTCGTGAAGACCGCGATCTTCGGCAACGACCCGAACTGGGGGCGCATCCTCGCGCAGGTCGGCACGGTCCCGGTCGAGGTCGCGGCGTTCGACGCCGAGTCCATCGATGTGTCGATCAACGGCGTGATGGTGTGTCGGGCAGGGGGAGCCCACGAGCCGCGTGAGAGCGTCGATCTGGCACGTGACCGCGAGGTCCGCATCCTCATCGATCTGCATGCCGGCGACCACACCGCCACCGTGTGGACCAACGACCTGACGCACGACTACGTCCACGAGAACAGCGCCTACTCCACATGAGCGACACCACCTCAGACGACTTCTCCTTCAACACCGAGACCGACCTGTTCCCGCACCAGAAGGCCGAGGTGCTGATTCAGGCGCTGCCGTGGCTTGAGCAGTTCGCGGGCGCGATCATCGTCATCAAGTTCGGCGGCAACGCGATGATCGATGCCGAGCTGGAGCAGGCGTTCGCCGAGGACGTGCGGTTCTTCCGGTACGTCGGGCTCAAGCCCGTGGTGGTGCACGGCGGTGGCCCGCAGATCAGCGCGATGCTCGACCGGCTCGATATCAGCAGCGAGTTCCGCGGCGGTCTGCGGGTCACCACGCCCGAGGCGATGGACGTGGTCCGAATGGTGCTGACCGGCCAGGTGCAGCGCAAGCTCGTCAACCTGCTCAACGCCAACGAGGCGCTCGCGGTCGGGATGTCCGGCGAGGATGCCGGTCTGCTCGGCGCTCGCCGGCGGACGGCGGTGGTCGACGGCGAGGAGGTCGACGTCGGACTCGTCGGCGACGTGGTGCGGGTCAACGCTCACGTGCTGCAGGGCATCCTCGACGCCGGTCGCATCCCCGTGGTCTCGACGATCGCCCCCGACGTCGACAGTCCCGGCGACGTGCTCAACGTCAACGCCGACACCGCTGCCGCGGCGATCGCGGTGGCACTGCGCGCCCAGAAGCTCGTGGTGCTCACCGACGTCGAGGGTCTGTATCTCGACTGGCCCGACACGTCGTCACTGGTGCGGCGGATCGTCGCCGCCGATCTCGAGCGGCTGCTGCCGAGCCTCGAGGCCGGCATGGTCCCGAAGATGGAGGCATGCCTGCGGGCTGTCCGCGGCGGGGTGCCCCGTGCGCACGTCGTCGACGGCCGCAGGGCACACTCGCTGCTGCTGGAGATCTTCACCAGCGACGGGGTCGGCACCATGGTCAGCCCGGAAACACCCGAGGGGCGCGAGTCATGACGGAGATCCTCGCGAGTGCGGCTGCGGGCTCGGAGGTGGCGTTCCAGGAGCGCTACGTCGGCGCCGTGATGAACACCTTCGGCCCGCCCCAGCGTGTGCTGGTGCGTGGCGAGGGCTGCTACGTGTGGGACGCCGACGGCACCCGCTACCTCGACCTGCTCGGTGGCATCGCGGTCAACACGCTCGGACACGCGCACCCCACCCTCACCGGTGCCATCGGGGCGCAGCTCAACACATTGGGCCACATCTCGAACTTCTTCGCCTCACCGACACAGATCGCGCTCGCCGAACGGCTGCTGGAGCTCACGGTGCCGGACAGCCCTGGCCTGCGCCGCGACAGCCGCGTGTTCTTCACGAACTCGGGGACCGAGGCGCTCGAGGCGGGGCTCAAGCTCGCACTCAAGCACGGCGGGCCGCAGCGGCGTCAGGTGCTCGCCCTCGAGGGCGCGTTCCACGGACGCTCGCTCGGCGCCCTCTCGCTGACCGCGAAGGCCGCGTACAAGGAGCCGTTCGGTCAGATGCCGGTCGAGGTGACCCACCTGCCCTTCGGTGACGTCGCGGCCCTGGAGGCGGCGTTCGAGGCCGGCGGGATCGCCGCCCTGTTCCTCGAGCCGGTGCAGGGGGAGGCCGGGGTGCGACCGCTGCCGCCCGGCTACCTCGTGCGCGCCCGCGAGTTGACCCGTCAGCACGACGCGCTGCTGATCCTCGACGAGGTCCAGTCCGGCATGGGGCGCACCGGGACCTGGATGGCCCACCACGACCAGGAGATCGGCGGCGGTGTGGTGCCCGACGCCGTGGCCGTGGCCAAGGGTCTGGGCGGCGGCTTCCCGATCGGCGCGCTGATCGCGATCG
>NZ_JBMDXJ010000049.1:0-6945 GCF_048594945.1 Pseudactinotalea sp.
TACATCGCCAGAACCCTTTTCTGAGCAGCGAATCTGGGGCGTGAAGGTTCGCGGCCGCACCTACGCGATCAATGCCATCTATGAGCGCGTCGGTGACGAATGGAAGTTCGTCAACCCGCTCTATCGGGGCGGGTACATGAACTCTGACGGTCGGCCGCTAGCCCTGGAGTCGGGCGTTCACGCCACGCTGCGCAAGCTGGAGCATGAGGTGCTGGCCGAGTACATCAACCAGCACCCCCGATGGTCCGCCGTCAGCGAGCGCAAGGGCCTCGAAGTGGAGATAGCGGAAGCCTACGGCGAGGAAATCCTGGCTCGGGAGAAGATCGCTCGCTTGCGGAACCGGCTCGCCATGCTGCGCTCGCGGTCAACTCAACTGCCCACCACTTGCTGAACGGCTTCGAGCGTCGGAGAACGCAAAGGCGAAACGCCCCCAGTGGGGGCGTCGGAGCGGGATGGGTTCCCGCTACCTGATGAGCCAACCTGTGCGGAGGAAACGATGTTCCGATTCAAGCGTGAGCCCAAGATCCAGACAGCCTCTTGCCCGGCTGACGTGTGGGTGTACGGGGTTTGGCCCGACGCGACGGGCCGATTCCTCGGCGGCGACATCGAGTCCGCGACGGCGCGAGGCTTCGCCTCGGACTTCGCGGGCGTGATCCATCACCTGTCGCGTGCGTACTCCGGGCTCGAAGTGGCCTTCGCTGTCCGGGTCCCGGCCGCCGAGGACGGCACGCCGGCGCCCGGGTGGCGAGAGATGTGGGACGACGGGGGGTCCGTGGCGCGCCTGTCCCGCATGGAGGGCGGCTACGTCCGCGTCTGCCCCTACTTCGAGGACCCCAACGCCACAGAGCAGCTTCCGGCGTAAGTGCGGTGACGAGAGCACGCACGGCACGGGGCGCGTGCGTGCTGTCACCACCGCAGAGAGCGGCTGGAGAGGCAGGAGCAGAGACGAATGAAGATCACGGTCGAGGTACTGCGGACGCGGACCATCGAGGAGCGCGTCGAGGTCGAGATCACGGTGAAGAAGGCGGTCGCAGAGGACGCCGACGCCTTGCACGAGCACGTGGCGGAACTGGAGACGAACGGCACCCTGGCCACCTCCGTGCAATGGGAGCAGACCGACGAGTCCACCGAAGTGCACGAGGTGCACGCGCTCGACTGACCGGCACCCACCACCGACACCCAAGCACCTGACGAGAGGACTACCACCATGCGCAAGATCAACGTTCAGACCATCAAGAGCCACGCCGGCGAGATCGGCCGCGCCCTCGTGGGCGGCCTGATCGGCGGGGCGATCGGCCTCGCCGCCCTGGCCATCTACACCACCACCGCGAGCGCGGAGGAGCGTCCGGCCGGCCCCGGTGACGGGTGGGTCCTGGTCGACGACGAGCCCACCTTCGCCGAGGACCACGGCGGCACTCCCGGCGCGACCTGCTACATGCAGGAGACCCACGACACCGCGCGCTACTGGTGCACCGACGGCACGACCGCCACGAGCTGACCTGAGCCGCCTGTAAGAGGCGGTGGGGTGCGCGACCGCGCGACGTTCGCGCACCCCCACGCTTCCGCAGTCGTCGGAGCGACCACACCACACAAGGAGGCCCACCCATGGGCAGAGGAACACGCCGCAGCGTGCTGCACACGCGCGAGCTGGAGGACGGCTCACGCGGCTGCTACATCTACGGATGCCGCGCGGTGGCGACGCGCTGGATATCCATGCACCGCTTCGGACAGGCCGACTGGCTGAAGACGAGTTACTGCCAGAACCACGGCGATGGGAGCCTGTACGACCCTTGCCACTCCCACCGTGTCACCCCGGCTTCCGGCGCCGGCGCGCCGGTCGTGAGCGCACAGACGATGCGGGCGCTTCGCCGGGAGCGCATGGTGCTCTCCGTTGTGGCCGAGTCGCCGGACGGCACCACGGTCAGCGGCGTCGTCATCGGCATGGGCTCCCGGCTGTGCGTCCAGATCCCGGACGGCGGCGGCCTGGTCGAGGACATCCGCCCGGAGACCGTGCGCGAGCTGGAGGTGCGGCCGTGACCGCCAACCTGCACGAGTTCCACTGGCTCCCCATGGAGCCCGGGGAGCCCCCCGCGCTCGTCCACCTTCCGTGCGACAGCGAGGTCGTGGGCTTGATCCTGTCGCCGACTAGCGGCGACAGCCTTCAGACCACGGTGGACCTCGCCAACGACCACGAGTGCGAGCGCGGGCCGGGGGTGCGGCCGTGACCGCCATCTACTGCGAGTGGCCTCCGCGGGAATCCCAGCGCGTCGAGGTTCGAGGCGCCCCGGGGTTCTCTGACTTCTTTGGCGACGTGACGTGTGTTGCGCGGCTGGCGGGGCCACTCCTGGTCGTCGTTCACGACGGGACCGAAAACCATGTGGTCCCCGCTGCCTGCGTCTTCCTTGACGCGGACGCCCCCCGCCGGCAGCTCGCTGCCGACTACCGAAAGATGAAGGCCCGATGACTTTCACGGCGAAGATCGAGACGCCCACGGGCGTACTGGCGGCGACTGAGCACGAGACGGCCCAGGAGGCGTGGGCTCACCTCCGCACTGTGCGGCAGGCGGCGGAGGACGCCGTTAACTACCCGATGGAGAGCGAGCGCGCCTACACCTACTCCGACGCGATGGTGGCACTCTGGGACCTTTCCGTGAACGTCCACCTCTGGGGGGATCGGCGCGGCTCGCACCTGGAGCGGCTGACGGGCCGAGACGGGACGGGTGCCATCGAGGCCGAGGTGCCGGGGCGCGAGGGTCAGGGAGCGCCCGGTCTCCGGTTCTCGGTCCGGGCCGTCGCACCCCACCCCCGGCACGTGGCCCCTGCTGGCTACCGGATGCCCGCCCTCGCGGTGCGCTTCCAGGAGCACGCCGGCGCCTGCGGCTGGGAGCACAGATACGCCTGGCACGAGGCCGATGCGCCGTTCGTGAAGGTTGGGGCCATGCACCCGGAAACCGGCGAGACGTTCAGGGCGACGTGGCACGGGCGCGACCAGAAGCCGGGGCGACTGCGCCTCTTCGGTCGCGTGCTGCATCAGCCGTCCCACGGCCATGCGTGGGTCTACGCGTCCTCCCTGCGGGCTGCCATGTCCAAGATGGGGGCCTCGTGAGTGCGCGCCGGCTCAGCTGCGACGGCCGTTCTCGGCGCCACGACTCCGGCTGTGCGACGGGCGTGTGTCAGTGGCGCGTCGAGTGGGTTTCCAACAGGTCGGGCATGCCTGGGATGGGGGTCAAAGAGGGGCGCGGTGCGTGCCATGCCCATCTTCACCAGGTGGTGACTTCGGCGGTGGCCGACGCACACAGGGTGGGCCTGGTTCGTGTGCTGCCGCAGGACAGCGAGGCCCGGTGACGGGAGCGAAGGTTCCGTCGGGAGAGCGCAAGCAGGGCGAACTTCGGGAGATGGCCCAGGCCGATCTCATGCGTGGCATCGCGAATGTGCTTGGGTACCACGACCCGGCCGAGTACGGCGTGGAGCTGACCGAGGGCGAGAAGAAGCGATACCTGGCTCTACGACAGACGCAGGCTGACCGAGTGGCGCGGCTGCTCGGCTTCGAAGAGGCATGGAGCAACTGATGAGTGATGTGAACCTGGACGACCCTGCCACCACCGCGGAGATCGAGTGGCCACAGATGCGGTCGTACGCGTCGGAGGTGGCGGGGCTGCCCGATAAGTCCGCCGTCGCCTTCGCCGACTGGCTCAACTACGAGTGGAATTCCTGGGACGACGAGGAGGCCACTGTGCGTCAGGTGCTCAATGGCGCTATCGAGCATTGGTGCGGGGGGCGGGTCATGCCGGCCGGCGCGGTCGAGGACGGCGAAGACCTGGTGGTCGAGATGAGGGCCGTTGTCCGGGTGCGCCGGGCTGACTGGTCCCTGGCCTACGGCACCGGCGACTCGGTTCGTGAGGTGGTGGACGACGTGACGTCGTACTTCAACAACGCCATCTCGGAGGCGCGCGTGTGGGAGGAGGTGGCCGGCGGCCTGGAGCCGAAGACCGCGCGATGAGGTTCCGGCAGGGGGAGCGCTGTACCCCTGCCGGGGCGCCACCGCGCGGGCGCAATGACTGGCTCCGATAGTGGAACTTGACACCGTGAATCGCCAACGTGTAACTTGACATGCACGTCGAGAGAGGGAGCACATGAGCAGCGAAGTGCAAGAGATGGTGGCGGCTGTGAAGGCGGCGCTCACCGCGCACGGGTGGACCGAGGAGCAGGCCGCGGAGGCGGTCGAGCTGATCGGCGAGGCAGGGGGGCGGCGAGTCGGTGAGGCGGTGCTCGAAGTGCTCACCACGGACCGGCAGACCTGCCGGTCGCAGGAGACGGTGACGTACGCCGAAGCTGCTCGCATGGCCGTGCGCCAGGCGGCGCGGCTCGGCCAGCGGGACACCCCTCCGACGTGGGGCCCCGGCCCCATCGAGTGCCGCGTGAAGCCCTGCCCCATCGGCCCGTGGGCGGGTCGCCCGTGATCGTCGGACTCGTCGGCAAGGCCGGCGCAGGCAAGGACACCGTGGGTCGCTACATGCGCCCCATGGGCTGGCGGCGAGTTGCGTTCGGTGACTTGCTGAAGGATGCCCTCTACGCGCTCGACCCCACGGTCTCCCTCGGTGGCGCTCAGGTCTCCACCCGCGCCCTGGTGGACGCCATCGGATGGGACCAGGCGAAGGTTCACCCCGAGGTGCGCGGGCTCCTTCAGCGGCTCGGCACCGAAGCCGGCCGGGGAGTGCTCGGCGAGTCGGTGTGGGTGGACGCGCTGATGCGCCAGATCCACGACCGCGAGCCGACCGTCGTCACCGACGTGCGGTTCCCCAACGAGGTCCAGGCCATTCGAGGCCGGGGCGGGGTCATCGTGCTCGTCCGACGCGTGGGCCTGGAGGCCGGCGAGGGCTGGCGAGCGCACGCGTCGGAGGCGCTGGCCGATGCGGTGGACCTGGCCCCCGACATGACCGTCCTGAACAACCCGGACGTGATGAGCAGGCAGGAGTTCGGCATCGCGGCGGCGCGGAGAGTCGGCAAGTTCGCGGACGAGCGAGCGGCGGCCGGCGCATGAGGATCACGCCACGAAAGGACGAGGTGGGCCGCGTTGTCGAGCTGCTGGAACAGGACGGCTGGTCGTCCGCCGAAGACCTCGCCCGAGCGGTCATCAAGCTGTGTGCGGGTCTCATCGCGGCTCGCGGCGCGTTCGCCGTTGCGCACACCTACGGCGATGGCGCCGCGGGTCTGAACATCGGGCCCTTCGGCACCGAGGCGGACGCCGCCCGACTGGGCGCGCTCCTTGGGGGAGGGGAGGGGGCGACGTATCACGTCGTGGCTCTCGCGTCCCCGGCGGCGATGCTCGCCAATCAGCACGGAGGCGGCGCAGGAGCGAAGGCCCCATGGTGCGGCGCCGAACGGTGCGGACACGCCCCCTTCGCCCACTCGTCGGCAGGCACCACGCGCGGTGCCTGCCTCATCTGCGAATGCAAGGAGTACCGCAAGTGATCGAGAAGACGACCGTCATCCCACCCGAGGCCCGACGGCAGGCGCACATCACGCCGACCGCCGGCCGAGTGCACGTCGCCGTCACTGCGGACGACACGCAGTGGTGGGACACCCTGCTCGACCCGTCCGACGCGATGGCGCTGGGCCTGGAGCTGATCACGCAGGCGCTTTCGCTGGCGTCGGCGTCGGCGCCGAACAGTCGCCTCGCCGACTTGGCGGCAGGTGACCCGCTGGTCGTCGTGGCCGGCTGGAAGACGAGTCACTACCGCGTCACCCGCAAGGGGCGTCGCTATATCTACGTCGAGTCGTATGGCCGCGAGATCGGCTACGACATGAAGACCGGCGAGCCCTCCGGCACGCGACACGGGTACACCGAGCGCGCCTGCACCGTCGAGGCGCACGAGTACCGCATGCGCCAGTCCGAGGCGTGGACTCGGCACAGGGAGGCGATGAGGCGGGTCGATCGCCGTGAGGTGTCGCTGTCCCCGGCCGCGCTGACCTGCATCGCCGCCGTGATCGAGGCCAGCGAGAGGTCTGCGTGACGGCAGACATCAGCACACGAGAGGGGGTGGAATCATGACAGCGCAGTTCGCACACCTGCATGTGCACACCGAGTACAGCACGCTCGACGGGGCGGCCCGCGTGCGGGACCTGGTGGCCGAGGCCGCCCGCCAGGAGGCGCCGGCCGTGGCCATCACGGACCACGGCCAACTGCACGGTGCCTACGACTTCTTCCACCAGGCCAAGGGTGCAGGCGTGACGCCCATCATCGGCATCGAGGCATACGTCGCCCCGGGGTCGCGTCGCTCCACGGACCGCGTCCAGTGGGGCATGCCTGAGCAGCGCCGCGATGATGTGTCGGGCGGCGGCTCCTACACCCACATGACGATGTGGGCGCGGAACCGCGACGGGTTGCACAACCTGTACCGGCTCAGTTCGACGGCCTACGCGAACGGCATGCTCCACAAGCCCCGCATGGACCGTGAGTTGCTGGCCGAGCACTCCGACGGGCTGATGGCAACCACCGGCTGCCCCTCCGGCGAGGTGTCCACCCGCATCCGGCTGGGGCAGATGGACGAGGCGCTGAAGGCCGCCGGCGAGTACCAGGACATCTTCGGCCGCGAGAACTTCTACGTCGAGCTGATGGACCACGGCATCGACATCGACCGACGCGCCCGCGCTGGCCTGGAGGAGCTGGCACGCAAGATCGGTGCGCCTTTCGTGGTCACCAACGATTCGCACTACACCTACGAGCACGAGTCGGCCGCGCACGACACGCTCCTGTGCGTTCAGACCGGGGCGCAGCGGGCGGACGAGAAGCGGTTCCGCTTCGACGGCTCCGGCTACTACCTGAAGTCTGCCGCTGAGATGTACGCGATCGACGCCTCGGACGACTGGCAGGAGGGGTGCCGGAACACGTTGGCCATCGCCGAGCGCATCGACACCGAGGGCATGTTCGAGCCGCGGAACCTGA
>NZ_JBMDXJ010000490.1:0-5684 GCF_048594945.1 Pseudactinotalea sp.
ACTCGATGGAGAGGTCGAACGCGGCCCGCGCCGCCGCGATCAGCGAGCTGGAGTCGCTCAACGCCGACCTGGAGCAGGCGCTCAGCGAGAACGCCCGGCTGCAGGAGACCGTGGTGGCCCAGGCGCACGAGGCCGGCACCCAGCAGGAGCGGCAGCGCCTGGCTCGGGAGATCCATGACACGATCGCGCAGTCGCTCGCGGGCGTGCTCGCCCAGCTGCAGGCGGCGCAGGAGCAACACGACCCGGACGCCGTGCGCTCGCGAGTCGATCGGGCGGCCGACCTGGCACGGGAGGCGCTCGCAGACGCGCGGCGATCGGTGATGAACCTCGCACCAGCACCGCTCAGCGGCGGTACGTTGCCCGACGCCGTGTCGGCCCTCGTGTCCGCCTGGGGTGCGCAGCACGAGGTCCGGGCCGAGGCGATCATCGCTGGCGAGCCACGGCCGTTGCACCCGGAGGTCGAGGCCACCGCGCTGCGGATCGCGCAGGAGGCGCTCTCGAACGTGGGCAAGCACGCCGGCGCCAGCCGTGTGGGCATCACCCTCACGTACGACGACGAGGAGCTCATCCTCGACGTCCGCGACGACGGCGTGGGCTTCGACCCCGCGCACGCCGCGCCACCCGCCTCGTTCGGGCTCCGCGGCATGCGGCAGCGCACCGACCGGCTCGCCGGGGCGCTCGAGATCGAGGCGGCACCAGGAGCCGGCACCGCCGTGTCCGTGCGGCTTCCGGCGCTCGCCCGGAGCGCCGCATGATCCGGATCGTGGTGGCCGATGACCACCCCGTGGTGCGCGACGGCGTGGCCTCGACCTTGTCCGCCACCGAGGGGCTCGAGGTGGTGGGGCAGGCGGAGAGCGGACCGGAGGCGGTCGCGCTCGCGGTCCGGCTAGAGCCCGACGTGGTGGTGATGGATCTGCGCATGCCGGGCGGCAACGGCGTGGACGCCGTGCGCGAGCTGCGGCGGCTCGGCAGTGCAACCCGTGTGCTCGTGCTCACCACCTACGACACCGACTCGGACACTGTGGCGGCCATCGAGGCCGGCGCGACCGGGTACCTCCTCAAGGACGCCCCCACCGAGTCGCTGGTCGCCGCGGTCCGTTCGACGGCGGCGGGTGAGGCGGTGCTCTCGCCTGCGGTGGCGAGCCGGCTCGCCTCGCACGTGCGCAGTCCGCAGGGGAGTGCGTCACTGAGTGCACGGGAGCGGGAGGTCCTGGCGCTGGTGGCGAAGGGCACCTCGAACCGGCTGATCGCCCGTGAGCTGTTCGTCAGTGAGGCGACGGTGAAGACTCACCTCGTGCACATCTACACCAAGCTCGGCGTCACCGACCGCGCCGCGGCTGTAGCTGCGGGGTATCAGCAAGGCATCCTCAGCTGAGTTTGCGCTGGTGCACCGGACGCGCTCGTCGAGGACGTTGCAGACGTGTCCAGGCGGGCGGGTTCCGCCCCGGCCGCGCAGCCGGAACGTTGTGGAAGTGATCGCGATGGCGGGTCTTGCAACGCCAGCGATGTCAGCGCGGTGGTAGGGGGCGGCCGGCGCGGAACTCCGACACCAGGTGCGCGACCACGTGCTCGAGCTCGCCACCGTGGGCGGCAGCGACGTCGCGCTGGCGCTGGTACGAGGCGCCGTTGCGCGCGAACTGCAGCACGCCGTCGAGATCCTCCGAGCAGCCCAGGTCCGCGGCGACCGGGCGAAGCGTCGCGACCAGCCGCTCGAGGGAGTCGGTGACGAGCTCCTCGTTGCCGGCCTCGTCGAGGATGACGATCGCCTCCATCCCGTACCTGGCGGCGCGCCACTTGTTCTCGGTGAGGAACCACGGGGTGATCGTCGGCAGCGTCTCGCCGGCGTCGAGCCGCCGAGACAGCCACTCCACCAGGCAGTGCACCAACGCGACGAGCGAGGCGAGCTCGGCACGGTTCGTGACGCCGTCGAAGATCCGCATCTCGAGAGTGCCGAACTCGAGCGAGGGGCGGATGTCCCAGCGGATCTCGTCGAAGGAGTCGATCACGCCGGTGCGGAGCATGTCGTCGACGTACCGCTCGAGCTGGGGCCACGCGCGGATCTCGGTGAACGGCAGCCCGGCGGTGGGGAGTTGCTGGAACAGCAGCGCGCGGTTGGAGGCATAGGAGGTGTCGCGGCCGTCCCAGTACGGGGAGGAGCACGAGAGCGCGAGCAGGTGCGGGTAGTAGGTGAGCAGCGCACCGAGAATCGGCAGCACCTTGTCGCGGCTCTCGACCCCGACGTGCACGTGCACGCCGTAGATCAGCATCTGCCGGCCCCACCACTGGGTGCGGTCGATCAGGGTGGCGTAGCGGCCCTTGTTCGTGACCTTCTGGTTCGCCCAGTGCCCGAACGGGTGCGTGCCGGCGCACATGAGCTCCACCCGCAGCGGGTCGGTGATCTCGCGCACCAGCGCGATGCTGCGATCCAGGTCCGCCATCGCCTCCGGCACCGTGCGGCACACACCGGTCACGAGCTCCACGGTGTTGAGCAGCAGCTCCTGCCGGATCGTGGGGTGCTGCGAGCCATCGGCAGGAGCTACCGCGTCGAGCACGGTCTGTGCGACCTGCCGTAGGTCGCCGGTGTCAGCGTCGACGAGTGCGAGCTCCCACTCCACGCCCAGCGTGGAGCGCTCGGAGTGCGCGAAGTCCAGGGTCACGCGCTCATCATCACGCGTGCGAGGGCTCCGCGTGCACGGGATCTGCGTCCTCTCGCTCCTCGAACGCCGGGAGCCCGTCGATGCTGGTGGCGTTCTTCTCGACGCGGTAGGCGCTGATGCCCTCGGACCCCTTGCGCTCGATGTGCCCGATCAGCATGTCGCGCTCGCTCGCGCCCTCGAACAGTGGCAGCCCGTAGCCGCAGGAGTCGGAGACACGCTCCACGTCCACCACGATCACCGACCGCGCTGCGATCGTCTCGGGGAACCGCGGCTGCCACTGCGCGAACTCGGGATCGTGCACCGAGACCACGCGGCCGCGTCCGTGTAGGCGCAGGATCTTGGGCTGCCGCTCGAAGCTGCAGAACATGATCGTGATCCGACCGTTCTCGCGCAGGTGCGCGATGGTCTCGGCGCCGCTGGCCGTGATGTCGAGGTAGGCCACCGTGCGGTCGTCCACCACAGCGAACGTGCCGTCGATGCCCTTGGGGGAGACGTTGACGCGCCCGGTGTCCGAGAGCGGCGCGGTGGCCACGAAGAACACGTGCTGCGCCTCGATGAACTGCTGCAGCCGCGGCGTGATCGCCTCATAGACCTGGCCCATGCGTTCAGCCTCGCACGAGTCAGCCCCGCAGCGGTTCCACCACCACGACACTCTGCTTCCCCGCCAGCCGGGTCAGCACGATCGTCGCCTCCTGCGTTCCCTTCAGACCCAGCTGCTGGCGCAGCTGATCCGGCACGACGGCGGTGCCTCGCTTCTTGATCGTCACTCGCCCCACGTCGCGGTCGCGCAGGTAGGCCCGCAGCCGCTTGAGCCCGAAGTCGAACGAGTCGAGCACGCGAAAACCGGAGGCGAACGGCGTGGGGCGCTCCGCCGTCGTCGTGATGTACGCGATCGAGGGATCGACCAAGGTGCCGCCGAGATCCTCGGCGAGGGGGGCCACGAGACCGGCGCGGATCACGGCGCCGTCGGGCTCGTAGAGGTAGCTGCTGAGCGGTCCGGAGTCGGCGTGGGCGGCCGCGGCGTCCGCGTCGCCGGGCCGGCTGAGCAGGTGGGCGCCCTCGGCGTCCAGCAGCAACGCGCTTCGGCCGGACCCCTCGGGTGCGAGGGGACCGAACCAGAGTCCGGCCTCGACCACGTCGCCGTCGACGCTCACCCACTGCGCGTGCGCCTGGCTCGGCAGCGCGCGGTAAGGGATGCCAGGTCCGACCTTGAGGCCCAGCGCCGGGATCTCGTGGCGGATCGCGAGCAGCGTGTCGAGATCGGGGGAGTAGGAGCGCGGGTCGAACACACGGGTGCCGCGGCGGGTCCGGCGGGCGGGGTCGGCGTACACGGCGTCCACGCCCTCGGCGGTCAGGTCCACGGCGAGCGCATCGCCCTGGCGGACCGTGACCGCCTCGAAGGCCCGCAGGTTGACCGCCGCGATCGTGGCGGTGATCTCGTCCTGCTCGACGGCGAGAACCGGCACCTCGAGCCCTGCGAGCGCCATCGCGTCGCTGCCGATGCCGCAGCCGAGATCGGCGACCTTGCGGACTCCGGCTGCGGCGTAGCGCCGGGCGTGCCGCGCGGCGACCTGCAACCGGGTCGCCTGCTCCAGGCCCGCCTGCGTGAACAGCATCTCGTCGGCGAACACGCCGAACTTGCTGCGGGCCCGCGTGCGCAGTCGGCTCTGGGTCATCACCGCGGCCACGAGATCGGGATCCACGCCGCGATCGCGCAGCCCGGAGGCGAGCTGAAGAGCGCCGTCCTCGTCATAGGGCGGCATCTTCGACAGCAGGCTCCACCCCTCGGGGCTCAGCAGCAGCTCGATCGCACGCACGTCCACGGGGCACGATCCTGCCAGCCCCCGTTACGAGTACGTAACGACTGCGCAGGTCAGGGGTGCGTGCTTGACTCGTGGTGTTAAGTTTCGGGCCACCCAATCCGATCGGGCGAAGCTGCCCGGCACACACCTCCCGCGGAGGAACGAATGTCCCGATCCACGACCATCTGGCGCACCGCAGGACTCCTGGCGGCAGCCGGACTTGCACTGGCCGCTTGCGGCACCACCGGCGGAGACGGTGGCGGCGGAGGCGACGGCGATGGGGGCGACGGCGGCGGCGGAGGCGAAGACTGCTCCGGCGTCCTCGCATACGTGGGACCGCTGACCGGACCGGCAGCCAACCTCGGCGTCAACATCGTCAACGGCAGCCAGCTCGCGCTCGAGCAGTTCCAGGAGGCGAACCCCGACTGCGAGGTGTCGATCGAGCGAGCCGACACCCAGGGCGACCCGGCCCAGGCGACCAACCTGGTCTCGGAGATCGTCAGCAACAACGACATCGTCGGCGTGATCGGCCCCACCTTCTCCGGTGAGACCGCAGCCACCGGCGAGGTGTTCGCGCAGGCGGGCCTGGTCACGGTGTCACCGTCGGCCACCAACCCCGATCTTGCGTTGAACGAGTGGGACACCTTCCACCGGATCATCGGTAACGACGACACCCAGGCACCCGCCGTCGCGACATACCTGCAGGGCGTCGGCTCCGCGGGTGTCTTCGTGATCGATGACGCCTCCGAGTATGGGGCTGGGCTCGGCGGAGGTGTCGAGGAGGCTCTCGGCGACCTCGTGGTGGGCACCGAGACGATCCAGGTCGGCGACACGGACTTCGGTCCCGCCGTCACCGCCGTCAACGCCTCCGATGCTGACGCGGTCTACTTCGCCGGCTACTACGCCGAGGCTGCCGCCCTCGTGGGCCAGCTCCGGTCCGGCGGCTACGACGGTCTGTTCATGTCCGGTGACGGCACCCTCGATCCGGGCTTCGTCGACGGTGCCGGCTCGGCGGCCGACGGCGCCGTGCTGACCTGCCCGTGCGCGCCTGCCGACGACGAGTTCGCCGCGGCCTACGAGGCCTCGGCTGGTCAGGCTCCCGGCACGTACTCCACGGAGGGCTACGACGCCGCGAACATCCTGTTGCAGGGGCTGCTCGAGGGGAACACCGACCGTGAGTCGCTGCTGGAGTGGGTGAACAACTACGACGCCGAGGGCGTCACCA
>NZ_JBMDXJ010000491.1:0-4550 GCF_048594945.1 Pseudactinotalea sp.
ATGATCCTCGCCCAGCGGTCGTCGTCGAAGTCCGCGACGTGCGGCTCGTTGAACGCGAGGTGGCCGTTCTCACCGATCCCCATGCAGACGAGGTCGAGCGGCGCCTCGCGCAGCAGCGCCTCGTAGCGCGCGGCCTCGGCCTCGGCGTCGGGGGCATCGCCCTCGATGTAGTGGACCGCGGCGGGGCTGAAGGGCTCTTCGATGCGCTCGCGGATCCAGCGGCGGAACGCGGCGGTGTGGTCGGCATCGATGCCGACGTACTCGTCCATGTGGAAGGCAGTGACCTGCGCCCACGGGATGTCCTGGGCGCTCAGCGCCTCGACGAACGCGAACTGGGAGTTGCCGGTGGCGATGACCAAACGCGCCTGCCCGTTGCGTGCCACGGCGTCACGGATCGTGGCCGCTGCGCGCTCGGCTGCGGCGATCCCCATCTCCTTCTCCGAGGCGTACACCTCCACGGGCAGCTCGCCTGCGGTGAACGTGGTCGTCGGCTCGGGCATCGGAGGTCCTCCTGCGATTCGGTGGTGATGACGTCGCGCGCCGCAGCGCACGATGCAACCGTACCGCAACCGCTTGCGGCACGGTTGCACCCCGTGCCGCAACCCTCGCCTCGGCACACGAAGCGGCCCGGGGCGGGGTGGGCGGGGCCGGGCTCCCGGGCGTCAGCCCCACCCGAGGGCGCGGACGCACGCGGCAGCGATCGCGCCCAGAAGCACCACCAGGATGAACGGGGCCCGCAGCCACAGCGCTACCCCGGCGACCACCACCGCCACGAGACGCGCATCGAGAACGAGAGCTGCGCCGTCGGCAAAGGTCTGGGTGACGACCAACGCCGCGAGCAGGCCACAGGTGACCATCGCGGCGGTGTGCGCGATGCGAGGATTGTCGAGCACCTCGCTCGGCACGAGGTAGCCGGCGACCTTCATCGCGACGCAGATCAGGGCAGCGAGCAGCACCCACGCCCAGAGCGTCATGACCCGCTCCGCACGTGCGGGGGCTCGCGGTACTGCCACCACGCGATCGCCGCAGTCACCGCGGCGGCCGCGAGCACCGGGATGCCGGCGGGTGAGAGCGGGATCGCGATGGCCGCGACCACGGCTGCCACCACCCCGATCGCCTGCGCTTGCTTCTGCTTCAGGCGCGGCCACAGCAGTGCGAGGAACGCGGCAGCGGCCGCGCCGTCGAGGCCCCAGCGGGCGGGGTCGCCGAGCACGTCGCCGAGCAGCGCTCCGGCGAGCGTGGCAAGGTTCCAGAACACGAACACGCCGAGACCGGCAGCCCAGAAACCCGCGCGTCTGGCGGGCGGGTCAGGCTGGGCGAGTGCGACCGCCGTCGACTCATCGATCGTCACCTGCGCCGCGCCGACCCGCAGCAGCCCGCGCGGGCGCAACAGCGACGCCATCTGCAGCCCGTACAAGGAGTTGCGCACCCCGAGCAGCGCGGCCGTGGCGGTAGCCGCTGCCCCGGCGCCACCCGCCCCGATCACCCCGATGAACGCGAACTGGCTCCCGCCCGTGAACATCAGCAGCGACAGCACGCAGGTCTGCCACACGTCCAGCCCGGCCGCGACCGACAGCGCCCCGAACGAGATCCCGTACGCGCCGGTCGCCAGACCCACCGACACGCCCTGCCGCACGGCTGATCGGACGGTCGGGCTCGTACGCACGGGCACACTCTGCCACCGCCCGCCGCCCGCCACCGACGAGGCGTACCCTCTCGCCATGACGCCGCCGCCACGGACGCGCGTGGTACTCGCCGAGGACAGCTTCCTCATCCGCGAGGGCCTGCGCCGGATGCTCGCGGAGCTGGACGACCTCGAGGTCGTTGCGGCTGTCGGCACGTTGCCCGAGCTCGGGGCCGCACTGCGGGAGCATGGCCCCGACGTCCTCCTGACCGATGTGCGGATGCCGCCAGGGCACAGCGACGAGGGCATCCAGGTGGCCGAGCAGCTCGCGGTCGAGCAGCCACAGCTCGGCGTCGTGGTGCTGTCGCAGTATGTCGAGCCGGAGTGGGCGCTGCGGCTGTTCGAGCCGACCTCGGCGCGGCGCGCCTACCTGCTCAAGGAGCGTGTCGGTGACCTCGACCAGATCCGGGCCGCGATCGCCGCTGTCGCGGCGGGCGGAACCGTGCTGGACCCGCTCGTGGTCGATGCCCTCGTCGCAGCGCGCGAACGCCGAGCCAGCTCACCGCTGGCACAGTTGAGCCCGCGTGAGGTCGAGATCCTCGCGCACGTGGCCTCGGGGGAGACGAACGCGCACATCGCTGCCGAGCTCGTCCTCACCGAGCGCACCGTCGAGAAGCACATCACCTCGGTCATGGCCAAGCTCGACCTTGACCCGCAGGACACCGCGGCTCATCGCCGCGTCCGCGCGGTCCTGGTCTACCTTTCCGCCGTGTCCGGCTGACTCCGCCCGGTCACCGGGATCGTGATCCGTACCTGCGTTCCGTGCCCGACGGCGGAGCTCACCTCGGTCTGCCCACCCAGGGCGTTCACTCGGTCGGCCAGGCCGTCGAGGCCGCTGCGCGGCACTCGATCGGGGTCGAAGCCGTGCCCGTCGTCGACGATCGAGAGCGACAACTCGTCGTCGCGGGAGTCGACTGCGACCGTGATCGTGTCCGCGCCCGCGTGCCGCAGTGCGTTCTGAAGTGCCTCCAGGCACGCGAGGTAGGCAGCTCCCTCGATCGCGCGGGGATAGCGTGCCGACCCTGTGGCCTCGATCGTCACCGGCAGCGCCGCGTCTCGGACGTGCGCGTGCACCGCTGCGGCCACGCCCGACTCCTCGAGCACGGGCGGGTGCAGCCCGCGCGCCAAGGTGCGCAGCTGCCGTATCGCCGACTCGACCTCCACGACCAGGTCGGTGAGCGCGGCCTCGACATCGACAGATCGATCCCGCCGTAGCAGCTCTCCGAGGTGCATCCGAATGGCGATCAGCTGGGCCTGCGCGCCGTCGTGGAGGTCGCGCTCGAGCCCGCGCCGCGCGGCATCCTGCGCCTCGACGATCCGCTGCCGGGAGTCGCGCGTGCGGGCAAGCTCGCCCTCCAGCCGGGTGGTGAGGCGCTCGTTGTCGAGTACGAGGAAGAGCAGCCGTGCGACGTCGTCGAGCAGCTGTTGCGCGCCGGGGCGCAGGTCAGCCACGGCGTGGGCATAGATACGGATCTCGCCCGCATCGCCCACGGCGGCGCGGGCCAGCGGAGCCCCGGGAGCGTCGGTGCCGGCTACGGTGGCTGGGCCGCCCCCGACGTCGACCTCAGCGCGTGAGGAGCCCGAGGCGCGTAGCACCAGCTCCGCGACGTCCGCCGCGGTAGGCCGCTCCGGCGCCAGGTCGGTGAGGCGTGAGATCACCTCGCCCCGGTCCGTGACGTCGCCGTAGAGCATCCGGTCGAGCCCCCGGCGCAGCAACCGCCGCGCAGGCTCGACCAGCAGCGCCACGAGCGCGACGGCGACCAGCGGTAGCACGGGGCTGTTGGTCTGGGCGCCGATGAGGCGGCCGACCCCCACGACCACGACCAGGTAGACCACGATCGCCAGCACCGAGATGGCGACCGCCAGCGCACCCTTGCCGAGCACCGGCTCGACCTCATGGAGTCGGAAACGCGTGATCGCGATGCCGTACACCGCGAGCACGATGCCCAGCCCCACGTGCACCAGCGGCGTCCAGATGTGCGGCCACGGGTAGGTGAGGATCGCCACGAGCGCGAACACGATCAGGGCGCCCCCGACCGCTTCGAATCGGCGCCGCGTGGCCCTGCTGTCACGCCACCGCAGCACGAACGAGACCATGCCACCGAGAGCCGTCGCGAGTGCGAGCACGCCGCCGACCAGCAACAACGGCGCGAGCACTGGTGGCGCGTCCGCAGGATCGGCCCAGTCGACCGTCGGCCAGGCATCGATCGCCATCGCCGTCATGAGGATGCAGCCCCCCGCCGTGGCCGTGATGCGGATCCAGCGCCACCGCGGTCCCCGGAGTGTGCCGTCGGGGAAGTACGCGAGCAGCAGCACCGCGAGCAGGGCGACCGGCACCCACAGCACGTTCATGACGAGCAGTGGCGCGGCGGCGACCATCGGCAGCTCGGCGGGCACCAGTCCGTGCTGCTCGAAGAGGGGCCGACGGATCCCAGTGGCGACCAGTGCAGCATCGGCCAGAGTCGCCGCCAGCACGTGTGCGGCGTTCAGGACGCCCATCGTCACGAGGATCCTGCCGGCGCCGTGTCGAGGGCTGCGGTGCAGCACGAGCGCGCCGAACCACAGGCCGAGCACCGCCGACGGTCCGTTGAGGACGATCCACAACCCGTAGAGGACGTCGAGCGACCGGCCGCGGACAAGCAGCACCAGCACGCAACCGACGACGACCGCGGTCCCGATCGTCGCGACCACGGCCACGGCGTGAGAACGCCATCGGGCCGTCACTCCTCGAGTATCGACTCCCCAGCACGCCAGTGGAAGAGCGGCTGGGCACACCGTGGTGGGGGGGCCCCCCCCCCCCCCCCCATGGGGGCAGGCCCGCGGGGGCCCCCCCCACACAACCGCGCCCCCCGGCGGCCCCGGGGGG
>NZ_JBMDXJ010000492.1:0-6415 GCF_048594945.1 Pseudactinotalea sp.
GCCGGGTGCGGGCAGGAAGTTCGCGGCCGGGTCCTCGCCGTTGATGCGGAACTCGATCGAATGGCCCCGGGTGGGCACCTCGTCGTAGCCCAGCGGCTCACCCGCAGCGATCCGCAGCTGCTCGCGCACCAGGTCGATGCCGCTGATCTCCTCGGTGACCGGGTGCTCGACCTGCAGTCGGGTGTTGACCTCGAGGAAGGAGATCGTGCCGTCGACGGCGAGAAGGAACTCGCAGGTCCCGGCGCCCTGGTAGCCCGCTTCCTGGAGGATCGCGATCGACGCGCGCCGCAGCTCGGCGTCCTGCTCCTGGGTGAGGAACGGCGCGGGCGCCTCCTCGACCAGCTTCTGGTGGCGCCGCTGCAGCGTGCAGTCTCGGGTGGAGACGACCACCACGGTGCCGTGCGCATCGGCCAGGCACTGCGTCTCCACGTGCCGGGGCCGGTCGAGGAAGCGCTCCACGAAGCACTCACCACGGCCGAACGCCGCGGTGGCCTCGCGGACCGCGGAGGCGTAGAGCTCGCCGATCTCCTCGCTGGTGCGGGCGACCTTGAGACCGCGGCCGCCCCCGCCGAAGGCCGCCTTGATCGCGATCGGGAGCCCGTGCTCGGCTGCGAACTCCTCCACCTCGGCGGCGTCGGTCACCGGCTCCGGGGTACCGGCGACGAGCGGTGCGCCGGCACGCTGCGCGATGTGCCGGGCGCTGACCTTGTCGCCGAGCGCATCGATCGCCTTGGGCGGGGGACCGATCCAGACGAGACCGGCGTCGATCACCGCCTGGGCGAACTCGGCGTTCTCGGAGAGGAAGCCGTAGCCCGGGTGGATCGAGTCGGCGCCGGAACGGCGGGCGACGTCGAGGATCTTCGCGGAGTCCAGGTACGTCTCGGCGGCGCGGGTGCCGCCGAGCGCGTAGGCCTCGTCCACGAGCGCGACGTGCTGGGCGGTGCGGTCAGGGTCGGCGTAGACGCCGACCGAGGCGATGCCGGCGTCGCGGCACGCGCGCGCCACCCTGACCGCGATCTCGCCTCGGTTGGCGATGAGCACCTTCCGCAACGGCCGGGCCGGAGGGATCGTGCTCGTCATCCATCGCTCCAGGGGTGTCGCTCTGCAGGGACGGCCGCGCGCATGGTTGGGCGCGACGCCGTCAGGTCCGTCGGCCCACGCTAGTACCGGCCGAGGGTGCGACATGCCCACGGCGCACCGGGTGGGAGAAGTCTGTGAGGGAAGGCAACGCGCACTCGCTCGATTTGTGCGATGTAGACAAACGGTGCCGTAGGTTCACGGCCTCAGCGGCGGGCCTTTAGTCGGTGCTGGACAATGCGCGGGTCAAGGGCTGACCGGGTGCCACAGGTCGGTCCAGCGCACCCCGAGGCCGATCAGCAGCTCGCGCAGGAGCGGCAAGCTGATGCCGACGACGCCGTGCGGGTCGCCCTCGATACCGGTGAGGAATGCGCCACCGAGGCCGTCGATCGTGAACGCGCCGGCGACGTTCAGCGGTTCGCCGGTGGCCACGTAGGCGTCGATCTCGGCCTCGCTGACGTCGGCGAAGCGCACGGTGGTCGAGGAGACCGCACCGGCGGTCCGCCCATCGCGGAGCCGCACCCAGTGGCCGGACCTCAGCACGCCCGTGCGGCCCCGCATCCGCAGCCACCGAGCGCGGGCGCGGTCAGCGGTGCCCGGCTTGCCCATCGGCTCGCCATCGAGGTCGAGCAGCGAGTCGCAACCGACGAGGACGTCGGCTGCGCGGGCGGCAGCCGTCGCTGCGACCGTCTGCGCCTTGGCACGGGCGAGCAGCAGCACCGCCTCGGACACGGTGAGCGGACCGTTCTCCGCAGCGGCGTCACGAAGAAGCGCGTCCTCGTCGAGGTCGGCAGGCTGCAGCAGCGGGTCGATGCCTGCCGCGCGCAGCGTGGCTGCACGCGCCGGTGACGACGACGCCAGCAGCAGCCGCATCAGCGCCGTTCGAGCAGGAAGACCGGAATCTCCCGCTCGGTCTTGGCCTGGTAATCGGCGTAGGGCGGGTACGCCTCGACGCACCGGGGCCACCACTGCGCGCGCTCAGCGCCGGTGATCAGGCGTGCGTGAGCCTCGTGGGTCTCGGTGCCGTCCTGCACGGTCACCTCGGGGTTCGCGGTGATGTTGTGGAACCAGGCCGGGTGCTCGGGAGCCCCGCCCTTGCTCGCCACGGCGACATACACGCCGTCGTGCTCCACGCGCATCAACGGCACCTTTCGCCACAGACCCGACTTTGCCCCGAGGATCTCGACGACGACGACGGGGCGGCCCTGCACGAGGACTCCCGTGGTGTCCCCGGTGGCCTCGATCGTCTCGAGCTGGTCGCGGACCCAGGCGGTGGCCGGCGGGCGGTACTGGCGTTCGTGATTCACCCACTCAGGGTACGGGGGCTGTCCTGGGGAGATCTGACGGGCTGGCGGGGTGGTCCACCCCGTGGTCGGTGCGGCACAGTGGTGACCACAGGCGCTCGCTGCACCCGCGGCATCCTGGCCGCAGGCGAGACCCCTCGAAGGAGTGCGCGATGACCGAGCAGAACGAGAGCAAGACCTGGTACGAGGAGTTCACGGTCTCCGGATCGGAGCTGTTGGACAAGGTCAAGCAGCTGATCCGTGAGGGCAACGTCCGCCGGGTCTTCATCAAGAAGAGCGACGGCGAGACGTTGCTCGAGATCCCGCTCACCGCGGGTGTGGCCATCACCGCACTCACGGCTGCGGTGGCCCCCGCTCTCGTGGCCGTCGGTGCTATCGCCGCGCTGCTGACGCAGGTGACGCTGGGTGTCGAGCGCCGGGGTGACCCGGTCGAGGACGCTCCGGTCGAGGACGCCCCGGTGGATGACGGGTCCGCCACTCCGGAGGACCACACCACAGCCATCTGACCCTTCCAGCGCCACCGGTGAGTGTGGTCCCACGGTCGCGGTGCGCCGGTGAGTGTGGTCCCTCACCGGTGCCGTCGGTGGGACCACACTCACCGCCGGCGCGTTGCGGTGGGACCAGGCTCACCGCTGACGGGACTTGGTCGAGCCGCGACGGTCTCGGACGAGTTCGCGCACCGGGCGGAAGAGCATGCGCCAGCGTGAACCGAAGTGTGGCGGCGGCCCGTCGTAGCCGCGGGACAGCAGGACGCGGTGAACACGGTGCACCATCGATCGGGAATCCGTCATGTGCTCCTTGGTCACCACGGTGTACTCCAGGTGCATCGCGCGGAGGGCGGCGTGACGTTCTATGTCCGTCAGGTACTGGTCGCGACGTTCCTGGTGGTGTGCCCCGTCGTACTCGATCGCCAGGTTCCAGCGGCGTGCGAGCAGGTCGATCTCAAGTGACCTCCCGTCGAGCGTCATCACCTCGGCATTCACTTCCAGCCCAACGATTCCGCTCGCCAGCAGCAACAGCCGAAGCGTGCTTTCCGGGATCGACCGCGAGCGGGGCGTGAGCCTGTCCAAGAGGTACCGCACCTCACGGGCGCCATCGCGCCACGGCTGAGCATGAACGAGCGCGGTGAGTTCCTCGATCGTGATGTGGTGCCGGTGCAGTAGCCAGTCGCCCACAGCGATGGCATCGATCAGTCGTGCCGACGTGCAGTACGCGATGAACGCTGCAGCGGGCGTCACGCCGACGTCATCGGTCGGCGGCATCTCCGCGGTCCGATGAAGCACGATCCCCTCAACCGCGCTGTGATGGTCGGAGTCGATCACGAAGTGCAGCGGGGACGCCGCTCCGAAGCTCAGGCCAAGGCACCGGAGCCGGGTGCTGCCGGTGACCCGCGCACCCGACGGCATGCAGAGGTGCGCCGCCAGAACCTCGTCGGCGTACGTCATCTCGTGATCGGTGGCCACCCAGACACGGGGATGGACACGTCGGAACCGCCTCCCGAGCAGCAGCTTGTGCGAGTAGCCGGACTCCTTGAACTCTGCGGTGCAGAACGGGCCGGTGAGGAACTGCGGTGCGATCACCTGTGGTCGAGGCATGTCTCACTACACAGCTCACACGCCCGCGCGCGCTCAGGCGCGCGACCCTGCTGTGGATTCAGCTGCATCGGCGTGCAACTGTGGAAAACTCGTTCCACCTTCCGGTCGCCCAGGTGGGTGCAGTCCCACGTTCGCGGGCCAGCGGTGACTCTGGTCCGACGGGTGGCCGGCGGGTGGGACTGGGCTCACCGCTCACCGCTCACCGCTCACCGCTCACCGCTCACCGCCGGCGGGGCGGGTGGGTCAGGGGAGGAGGGCGAGGCGGAGGGTGTCGAGGCCGACGGAGCCGACGTCCAACGCGCGGCGGTGGAACGCCTTGAGGTCGAACGCCTCACCCTCGCGGGCCGCGGTCTCGTCGCGGATCTGCTCCCACAGCCGCTGGCCCACCTTGTAGGAGGGCGCCTGACCTGGCCAGCCGAGGTAGCGGTCGAGCTCGAAGCGCAGGAAGCCTTCGGCCATATTGGCGTTGGCGTCGAGGAAGTCCCAGGCCTTGGCGGCGTCCCAGGTGCCACCACCGAGCTCCGGCGGGCAGTCCTTGCCGAGGTGCACGCCGATGTCGAGGACCACACGGGCCGCGCGCATCCGCTGGCCGTCGAGCATGCCGAGGCGGTCGCCGGGGTCGTCGAGGAACCCGAGGTCGGCCATCAGCCGCTCGGCGTACAGCGCCCAGCCCTCGCCGTGACCGCTGACCCAGCTCGCAAGCCGGCGCCAGGTGTTGAGCAGCTCGGCGCGGTAGACCGTCTGGCCGATCTGCAGGTGATGCCCGGGAACGCCCTCGTGATACACGGTGGTGGTCTCGCGCCAGGTGCCGAACTCCGTGACACCTTCGGGCACGGCCCACCACATGCGGCCGGGTCGCGAGAAGTCGTTGTTCGGGCCGGTGTAGTAGATCCCGCCCGAGGTGGTCGGGGCGATCATGCACTCCAGGCGCCGCACCGGCTCGGGGATGTCGAACTGGCTGTCCGCCAGCGCCACCACCGCAGCGTCCGAGGTCTCCTGCATCCACGCCTTGAGTGCGTCGGTGCCGTGGATCTGCCGCGCCGGGTCGGCATCGAGCAGCTCCATCGCGCGATCCGGGGAGGTCCCCGGCCCGCCGATCTGCGCCGCGACCTCCTCCTGCTCGGCCACGATCCGGGCCAACTCCTCGCGACCCCACTCGTAGGTCTCGTCAAGGTCGATCTCGGCGCCGAGGAAGTAACGCGACCACAACCCGTACCGCTCCCGACCGACCGCGTCGGCCTCCGGCGCCTGGGCCGCCAGCCCCCGCAGCGCCTGCGCGAGCGTGCCGTAGGCAGCCTTCGCCTGCTCAGCCCCCTCAGCGAGGTGAGCGGACAGCGACGGCGAGGGGTCGCCGTCGTCGGGGCGGGCCTGGCTTGCGAGGGTGGTCCAGAAGGAGTCGTTCCCGGCCAACTCGTCGGCCTGCTTGGCGCAGGCCTCGACCTGTCGCAGAGCGGCCACGCGACCCTGACCGGCGGCGTGTTGCAGCGAGGCGATGTAGCCCTCGATCGCGCCCGGCACCGCGTGCATGCGCTCGGCGATCCGCTCCCAGTCGGCCGTGGTGGCGGTGGCCATGAGGTCGAACACGTCGCGTACGGTCTGCAGCGGCGAGTGGATGACGTTGAGTGCGCCATGGCGCTCGCCCGCCTCTTCCAGCTCCAGCTGCAGCCCGAGCCGCTCCTGCATGGCCGCGATCGTGACCCGGTCCACGTCGTCGGCCGGTTCGGCGCCGGCCAGCCTGGTCAGGGCATTGCGAGCGGCGGTGGTGGCGGCGGCGATGCCCTCGGGCGAGAAGTCGTCCAACTCGCTCTCGGCGCCGGGCAGGCCGAGCTCGGTGGCGGCGATCGGGCTGAGGCGGACGACCTCGTCGACGTAGGCGTCCGCGATCCCATCGACGGCGGTGGCGGGGCGGGTCTCGTTGCTCATCGCCGTGACACTACCCGGGCTACCAGGCCTGGTGCGTGCTCCACCGCCAGGCCGCGCGCTGGGTGCCGCGAGGCACACCCCAGCGGCGCCGGGGGTCGGCCCAGACCGAGGTGCGGGAGCCGTCATCGACCTCCTCGCCCGAGGAGGCCATGCGGGCGGCGACGATGCCCGCGACGAGGGCCGCGAGCTCTTCCTCGTCGACATCGCCGCGCACGACGCGCACCAGCCCCGCGACCTCGCCGATCTCCCCGGCCAGTGCCGACTCGTCGCCGTTGTTGACGCTGCTCACAGCGGGATGTTCCCGTGCTTCTTCGCCGGCAACTGCGCCCTCTTGGTCCGTAGCGCGCGCAAGCCGCGGACGATCTGCGACCGGGTCTCGGAGGGCTTGATGACCGCGTCCACGTAACCCTTGGCCGCCGCATCCCAGGGGTTGACGATCGCCTCCTCGTACTCGTCGGTCAGGCGGGTGCGCTCGGCCTCGACGTCACCGCCCTCGTCGGCGACCTTCTTCAGAGC
>NZ_JBMDXJ010000493.1:0-4228 GCF_048594945.1 Pseudactinotalea sp.
CTCGGCGAGCTCGGCTGCCTTGCTGGCCGCGAACGAGCAGATCGGGCAGGTGGCGAACACGTGGCGCTGCGCGGGGCAGTACTCACGGCCGAAGTAGATGATCTGCAGGTGGCGGCGGTTCCAGGTGTCCCTGGGGAACGCTTTCTTGAGGTCGGCCTCGACCTTCTCCACCGTGGTGCCGCGCGAGAGGCCCCAGCGGCGCGCGAGCCGGAAGATATGGGTGTCGACCGGGAAGGCGGGCACGTCGAACGCCTGCGCCATCACCACGCTCGCGGTCTTGTGGCCCACGCCGGCGAGGCTCTCGAGGAAGTCCCACTCGGGCTTCAGCTCGCCGCCGGCGTCGACGATCTGACCCGCGGCCGTCCAGACGTTCTTCGCCTTGGTGGGCGCGAGCCCCACCTCGCGGATCAGTTCCAGGATCCGCTCGGGTCCGAGGCCGTACATGTCGGCCGGCGTGGAGGCTGCCTCGAACAGCGCCGGGGTGATCTGGTTGACCTTCTTGTCCGTGGTCTGCGCCGACAGCGCCACCGCCACCAGCAGCGTGTACGGATTCACGTGATCCAGCGGGATCGGAGGCTGTGGATACAGCTCCTCGAGAATCGTTCCGATCCGCTCCACCTTCTCTGCCCTTTGCACGAAGCACACGCTATCCGCCGCCACCGACATCGCCTCCCGCAGCAGCCCCGGCACGTGAGCGCAGGCAGGATGGTGGCCATGAGCACCGACCTCACCGGACGTACCGCGCTCGTCACCGGTGCGAGCCGTGGCATCGGAGCGGCGATCGCGCGGGCGCTCGACGCCGCGGGCGCACGGGTGCTCCTCGTCGCGCGAGACGCCGAAGCGCTCGCGACCGTGGCGGCCGACCTCGAGCACGACCCGGTCACGCTCGTCGTGGACCTCGCCGACCCGGAAGCCCCCGCCGACCTCTCGCGCCGCGCCCTCGACGCCACCGGCGGCAGACTGGACGTCCTCGTCAACAACGCCGCCTACGCCCGCCGGGTCACGCTCGCCGAGACCGACGCCGCGCTCGTCGACCAGGTGCTCGCCGTCAACGTCCGAGCCCCGCTGCTGCTGATCCGCGACCTGGAGCAGGCCCTCGCCGCCTCGGGCCACGGGAGCGTCGTCAACATCACGTCGGTGTCCGGCCTGGTCGGCACACCGAAGCGAGCCGCGTACGGCGCAAGCAAGGCCGCGCTGGACTCGATCACCCGCTCCCTGGCGATGGACCTGGGGCCGGCCATCCGGGTGAACGCGGTCGCGCCCGGCGTCGTCGACACCGACCTGTGGGCCAAGAACAAGCAGATCCCCGAGGCCGTGGCCTCCACCACAGCGATCACGCCACTGCGCCGGTGGGCCACGCCCGAGGAGATCGCCGACGTCGTCACGTGGCTCGCCAGCGACGCCTCCCGCTTCGTCACCGCCGAGACCATCGCCGCCGATGGCGGCATTGCCCACACCACCGACCTTTACGGCGGCGATGTCTGACTGAGTTCTTCGTTCGCGGAGGTCCCGGCCCGTAGCATCGCGATCGTGAGGATGACGATCGAGATCCCGAGCGATCTCGCCGCCGCGGCACGGCGTCTGGCCGATGACCGCGGGATCGACCTGTCCGAGCTGGCCGTTGCCGGGCTCGAGGCTGAGGTCCAACGCCGCGCCGCTGCTGCGTTCCCGACGACCGGCGGACGCGGATCAGCCGCAGGCGTGACACCGAGTGAGGCGATCGCGCTCTCTTACGAGCAGCCGTCTATCTGACCAACTCACCGACCAGCTCAGCGAACCGCGCCTGACCAGCCGGGTCGCTGACGTAACCCGAGTGCTGGTAACCATCGAGAACAACGGTGCGGACGCCGTCGTCGGCCTCGAAGGTACGCAAGGTGGCGAGCAGCAGATCGGTCTGCTCGCGACGGCCGGGGATGTCATCCTCCGCGAGCAGCACGAGCGTGGGCGCTGGCGCAGTGCCGGGGCCGATGTGGAACAGCGGCGCGGCCTCGTCCACGATCACGCGCCCGGGGTCGATGCCCCGTTCGCGGAGCACGTTGAAGTGCGTGGTGGGCTGGCCCGCGTCGAAGACCCAGCCGGCGACGGCGGAGCTCGCCAGCCCATGCGCGTCCAGCCAGCGGGGGTCGAACCTCAGCATCATCGCGAGGTACGCGCCGGCGGAGGTGCCGCCCACATAGATGCGGCGGCCCGGCACGTGCTCGAACGCCCACGCCACGCACGCCGCGGCATCCTCGATGAACTGCGGATATCTGGCCTGCGGGTAGAGGCGGTAGCCGCCCGCGACCACGCCGACGCCCGCGCGCAGCAGCGCCGCCAGCAGCCCCGGATCCTCGCCCCGCTGACCGCTCTCGAGCCCGCCGCCGTGGAAGTAGACCAGCACGGGAGCCGCCGGGTCCTCGGGCAGGTGGAGGTCCGCGAGCTGCTCGGGGAGGCTTCCGTAGGCGATCGTGCTCACGTCTCCATCCTGCACGCTCTGCCCTCCCCCACCGCCCAAAGGGCACAAGCATGCCCAAAGGCACGGCCAGCCACGCCCCGCGGTCACGCTTGTGCCTTTTCGGCGGCGCTACCGGCGGTCGGCGCGGGAGGATGAGCCGTATGCGAGAGCCCACAGCGTTCTCCGTGCGGCAGCTCGCCCTACGGGCGTTCGACCTCAGCGAGCGCACGGCGCGGGCGGGTAAGCGGTCGGCGGCGGAGCGTGCGGAGCGGTGGCGGCGGCGGGTGTTCGTCATCGCGCAGTGCGCGGTCACGGCGGGCGTGGCGTGGTGGGTGGCGCACTCGCTGGTGGGGCACCCGGCGCCGTTCTTCGCGGCGGTCGCGGCGATCATCACGCTCGGGCTCTCGTACGGGCAGCGCCTCACACGCGCGGTGCAGATCGCGATCGGCGTCTCGGTGGGGGTGCTCGTCGGTGAAGGATTCCTGCACTTGTTCGGCACCGGTGTGTGGCAGATCGTGCTCGTGTGCGCGGTGGCGATGTCGGTGGCGTCGTTGCTCGGGGCGGGCAATCTCATGGCCACGCAGGCGGCGGTGCAGGCGGTCATCGTCACCGCACTCCCGATCACGGCGGCGACGTCGCCGTTCGGCCGCTGGGTCGACGCGCTCATCGGATGCTCGCTCGCCCTGCTGGTCGCGACCGTGGCGCCCGGTTCGCCGGTGCGCAAACCGCTGATCCTCGCGGCGGCTGTGCTCAAGGAGTCGGCCGGCACCCTCCGCGCTGCCGCCACCGCCCTGCGCGACCATGACGCCGAGGCCGCCGACGCCGTGCTCCACCGCGCCCGCGCCAGCGAGTCCGGGCTGCAGGAGCTCGACGAGGCCGCCACCGAAGGCATCGCCGTGGTCCGCTCCTCACCGTTCCGCCGCAAGCAACGCGGCCAGGTCGAGGCGTACGCCGACCTCGCCGCACCCCTCGACCGGATGGTCCGCAACCTCCGCGTGCTCGCACGCCGCGCCGCGGTGGTCACCTGGCGTGGCAACGAGGTCCCGACGGCGTATCTCTCCCTGATGGACGATGTCGCCCAGGTCATGGAGTTCATGGCCGGCGAGATGTTCGCCGGCCGTCTGCCGACGGCGGCCCGCACCCGCCTGGAGAAGCTCGGTCTGGAGAGCTCCCACCTGCCGATGGCGCCGTCACTGTCCGCGGTGGTCATCCTGGCGCAGACCCGGTCGATGATCGCCGACCTGCTCGAGCTCATCGGTGTCGACGCCGCCACGGCACGGGCAGCCATCCCGGACATCGCCTGAGCTCGATCGACCGAGCGTGGGCGGGGCGTTCGTAGACTGCTCGGGTGGCTGGGTCGGGGGTGCCGAGGACCGCGGTGATCGCGGCCGCGTGGTCACGGCTGCGCGGGGTCGAGGTGCTCAGTGGCGCGGACGGCGGGCCGTTGAGCCGGACCGTCAAGTGCGTGCTCGACCCGTTGGTGATCCGCCCGGCGGCTCATCCGGCGCTGGCGGTGCCGCTGCTGGAGCCGGAGGCTGCTGCCGCGCTCACGCAGCGACTGCTCGATCACGCCGAGGTGCTGCGGGACACCGCCGCCTGGTACCCCGTGCTCAAGCAACGCCGTCGTGCGCTGCGCATCACGGCGGGCAACCCGCAGGAGACGTGCTTCCCCGTGGCGTTCGAGCTTGCGACCACCCGGGGTGCGCCCGGCCAGGACGCCGCCGATGTCGCCGACACCGCGCTGGCCGATCGCGCCGCCGACCACCCGGACCCACCGCTCCACCACCTGCTCGA
>NZ_JBMDXJ010000494.1:0-30687 GCF_048594945.1 Pseudactinotalea sp.
GGCGCCACCGGAGGTCGACGCAGGGAAGAACTTGACGGCCGTCAGGCCCTCGGCGAGCGCCGCCTGCACCTCGGTGGCGGTCACCGCACCGGGCAGTGCCAGCACGCCGCGCTCGGCGCAGCGGCGCACCACCGGCACCGACAACCCGGGGGAGACCACGTAGGAGGCGCCGGCGTCCACGGCCGCGTCCACCTGCTCCGGCGTGAGCACCGTGCCGGCGCCCACGAGCATCTCGGGGGAGGCCGACATCGCCTTGATGGCGGCGACCGCAGCCGCGGTCCGGAAGGTGACCTCGGCGACCGGCAGCCCGCCGGCCGTGAGGGCCTCGGCGAGCGGGGCGGCGGAGCTCGCGTCATCGAGGACGACGACGGGCACGAGCCGTGCGGCTCCGATGCGGTCCAGGATCTCGGTCACGTGGGGTCCTCTCGGGTGGGCCGCAGGCGACGACGCCACGCGGCTACAAACGCTTTCACAAGCACGAACGGGTACACGCTAGCAACGGCAGTGTTCGGGTTCAAGAGGGTTGCAAGCGTTTGTAGTCCGCCCTAGCATCGCGGACATGACGAACGAGGCGAGGCTCGCCGACGTGGCCCGGCTCGCGCAGGTCTCGGTGGCTACCGCGTCGCGTGCGCTCGCGGGCGCCACGGTGGTCGCGGCGGCGACCCAGGACCGGGTGCGCCGCGCCGCGGTCGAGCTCGGGTACGAGCCGAACCTGGCAGCACGCCAGCTCGTCACCGGTCAGGGGCAGTCGATCGCGCTGGTGCTGCCGGACCTCGCCAACCCGTTCTACGCCGGCGTCGCCAAGGGCGTGCAACGCCGGGTGCGGCTCGAGGGCCTCACGGCCGTGGTCGCCGACACCGATGAGGATCAGGAGACCGAGGCGGCCGTGATCGCGCAGGTCAGCCCGGTCGCGTCCCGGCTCGTGCTCGCCTCGCCGCGCATGCCCGACGAGGCCGTCCGGGCGATTGCGCAGCGCGCGAGGGTGGTGCTCGTGAACCGCGAGGTCGCCGGCGAGACCGCCGTGACCGGCGACAACGCCGACGGCGTTCGGCAGGCTCTCGTGCATCTGCATGCGTTGGGCCATCGCCGCGTGGGCTACGCGGGCGGACCCACCTCGTCCTGGTCCGATGCTGCCCGACGGCGTGGGCTCGCGGCCGCGCGTGACCAGGTCGCTCTCGAGGTGGTGGACCTCGGCTCGTTCCGGCCGGGCTCCGCAGGCGGCGTCGCCGCCGCGGACCTCGCCCTGGCGGCCGGGGTGACGGCGGTGCTCGCCTTCAACGACCAGCTCGCGCTCGGGATGCTCGGCCGCCTGGCCGACCGCGGTGTGGCCGTGCCCGAACGGCTCAGCGTGGTCGGGTTCGACGACATCCCTGTCGCCCGCCTCCTCGCGCCTTCCCTGACCTCGGTGTCGGTGCCGGCCGAGACACTGGGGAGGACCGCCGTCGAGCTCCTCCTCGGGCCGGATCGGCCCGAGCCGGGCCTGCGTACCGTGCCGGTCGAGCTCGCCGTGCGTCGGTCCACCGCTGAACCACCGGATCGGTAGGCTCAGCGCGTGCCTGCGGACATCACGGTCATGGTGATCGACGACCACGAGATCGTGCGTCGTGGTGTGGCCGAGGTGATCGATCGCTCCGACGGGCTCACGGTGGTGGGCGAGGCCGCCACCGTGGCCGAGGCGTTGCGGCGGCTGCCGTTGGTGTCGCCGCAGGTGATTCTGGTCGACCTGCAGCTGCCCGATGGCACCGGCATCGACGTGATCACCGCGAGCAAGGCGTTGCCGGACTGCCGCGCGGTGGTGCTCACGTCCTTCGAGGATCCCGACGCGCTGCGTGCCGCGGGCGAGGCGGGCGCGCACGCGTTCCTGCTCAAGACGGTGCGCGGCGACGACATCGCCGAAGCCGTGCGGTCGGTAGCGGCCGGCCGCAGCCTGATGGCGCGCGCCAGCGTCGGCAAGCACGAGGCCGATCCGACCGAGCGGTTGACGCCGAGCGAACGTCGCGTGCTGGAGCTGATCGGCGATGGCCTCTCCAACCGCGAGATCGGCGAGGCGCTCGGCGTGGCCGAGAAGACCGTGAAGAACCACGTCACAGGGCTGCTGTCCAAGATGGGACTGCAGCGCCGCACACAGGCGGCCGCATGGGTGGCCGGCCACCGGGGTGGCGGATGGCGGCCCCGAACCGAACTCGGAGGCGAGGACGAGCGATGACGGCAGAACTGACCGAGGACGTGGAGCCGCTGCGCACCGCCGTGGCCGCGCTGATGCCGCGGGCACAGGCCGAGCTGAGCACGCTGGTGGCGTTCCGCTCGGTAGCGGACCCGCAGGTCGAGGACCCCGAGGAGTGCCGGAAGGCTGCCGCGTGGGTGCGTGATGCCTTCGCCGCCGAAGGGCTCGAGGCCCGGCTCGCGACCACACCCGATGGCACCGACGCCGTCTTCGCGACCTATGACGGCCCCGAGGGGGCGCCGCGGGTGCTGCTCTACGCCCACTACGACGTCCAGCCCGCACCGGCGCAGGAGTGGCGCACGCCGCCGTTCGAGCTGACCGAGCGTGACGGACGCTGGTACGGGCGCGGCGCGGCCGACTGCAAGGGCAGCGTCGTGGCCCACCTGACAGCGCTCCGGGCGCTGCGCGAGGCCCAGGGCGGGGTCTACCCGGTCTCGATCACGGTCGTGGTCGAAGGGTCCGAGGAACAGGGCACCGGCGGGCTGGAGCGGTACGTCGAGCAGCACCCGGACGAGGTGGCAGCGGACGTCGTCATCATCGGAGACGTCGGCAACGTCGCGGTCGGCGTGCCCACGTTGACCGTCGCGCTCCGGGGCATGGTCATGGTCACGGTGCGGGTCACGGCGCTCGACGGCAACCGCCACTCCGGCGCCTTCGGCGGCGCCGCACCCGACGCGCTCGCTGCCTTGATCGTCATCCTCGCCTCGTTGCGGGACGCCGACGGCGACACCACCATCGCGGGTCTGGACACCTCGGGAACGTGGTCGGGCACGCCCTATCCCGCGGACCAGTTCGCGCGCGACGCCGGCATCGTCGAGGGTGGCCAGGTGGTGGGGTCGGGAAGCGTCGCCGATCAGCTCTGGGCGCGCCCGTCAGCCACCGTGGTCGGGATCGACGCCCCACCCGTGATCGGCGCGCTACCGGCGATCCAGGCCACCGCAGCCGCGACCGTGAGCCTGCGCGTGCCGCCCGGCGTGGACGCCGACGAGGCCGAGGCTGCGCTCGTCGCACACCTGCGGGCCGCAGCCCCCTGGGGCGTACAGGTGGAGGTCGAGCGCCAGGGCATCGGGCAGCCTTTCGCCGCGCGTCAGGACACCCGCGGCTTCCAGGTGCTCAGCGACGCGATGGCCGATGCGTTCGGTGCGCCCACCCAGACCACCGGCCAGGGCGGATCCATCCCGCTGACGGCGTCGATCGCCGCCGCGCAGCCCGACGCCTCGATCGTCATGATCGGCCTGGCCGAGCCCGCGAGTCGGATGCACTCCTCCGACGAGAGCGTCGACCCGGGAGAGATCGAGCGCATGGCGTTGGCCGAGGCGCTGTTCCTCTCCCGCTACCGCCGCTGACAGCGCTCTTGCCTCACCCGAACACGGTGTCAGGGGAGCGGCACGGTCCAGGTGAGGATCGTGCCGTCGCTCTCGCCGGGAGCAGCGGTGAAGGTCCCGCCCCAGCGCTCGGCTCGTCGGGACAGGTTGGCCAGACCCGAGGAGCGGGTGCGGTCCGGCGGGATGCCCACGCCGTCATCGCTCACCGTGACCGTCAGGGCGTCGGATACACGCAGCGCGACCGTCACCTGCTGCGCGTGCGCGTGCCGTGCCGCGTTCGAGAGGCCCTCGCGGATGATGGCCACCACGTCGTCCACGAGGTCGGTGTCGGCGCTCTCGGTCCAGGTCTCGATGTCGATGGCCGAGGGGTACAGCTCGAGCTCGGGCGCGAAACCGAGACCGGAGCGAGCGAGGCTGAGCTCCCGCTCGATCCGCTCCATCGGCAGCGAGGGCACGGCGTCGCGCTGCAGCGCGTGCACGATCTCACGGATCTGTGCGACCGCCTCGTCGAGCCCGCCGAGTGCCTCGCCGAGCCGCTGCGCCGCCTCGGGCGGCAGGTCGTCGCGGGCACGGGCGATCGAGAGCCCGGTCGCGAACAGGTGCTGGATCGCGAGGTCGTGCAGGTCGCGCGCGATCCGCGCACGCTCGTCCAGGAGCGCGGCACGGTCCTGGGCGTCGCGGGCCTCAGCGAGCTCAAGCGCCAGCGCGGCCTGTCGGGCGAACGCCTCCGCGATCTGCAGCTCGTCGTAGGAGAACTCGTCGGCGCCGCGGGCGCGCATGAGGATGATCACGCCCGTGCTGCGCGCGCCGGCGACGAGCGGCGCGTACAGGGCGGGTCCGTAGCGGCCGAACTCGGGCACCCGCAGGGTGCTCGAGCGCTCGAACGAGCTGACCACCAGGCCGGCGCGTGACTCGATCACGCGACGTGCGCGCCCGCCCACCGGCATCGTGATGCCCACGAGGTCGTCGGTGTTCTCACCCTCGGCGAACTCGATCACCCAGTCGTCGCCGACGCCCGGCAGCACCAGGCAGGCGGCGTCGGCCTCGGCGACCACCTGCAGTCGCTGCGCGATCAGTCCGAGCGCGTCCTCGACGTCGGCGCCCTCGAGCATCGCGGTCGTGACCTCCTGGCCCACCGTGAGCCACTGCGACCGGGTCTGCGCGTTGCGCAACGGCCGCGCGGTGTCGGCGAGGTCGATCGCCGCAGCCAGCGACCGGATCGCACCGGCAGCACGTGAGGACAGTCGCCGGCCTGCGGCAGCCACGTCACCGAACACGCTCACCGCCAGCTCCGATCCTCCAGGTCGATCACCTCGTCCACACCGGCCAAGGCATCCGTTCGCCGGTGCGTGACCACGAGCACTCCACGGCCAGCCTCCCGCAGGGCGACGATATCCGCCAGCAGTCGATCGGCGGTCTCGGGGTCGAGGTGCTCGTCCGGTTCGTCGAGCAGCAGCAGCGGCGCATCTGTGAGCAGGGCACGGGCGAGCAACAGACGGCGGCGCTCACCTCCGGAGATCAGCGCGCCGTCCTCGCCGACCGGGGTGTCAACGCCGAGCGGCAGCCCCGCGAGGAAGTGTGCGAGGCCGGCCTGCCGGAGAGCGTCATGCGCCTCGTCGGCGCTCACGTCGCCACGCGCGACCCGGAGGTTCTCCAGCAGCGTGGTGTCGAAGACGTGCGCGTCCTCGCTGGTCATGGTCGCGACGGTCGCCGCGGAGCCGTCGGCGAGGTCCGTGCTCGGCACACCGCCGATCAGCACCTCGCCGCCGGCCGGCGGCAGCAGTCCCGCGAGCGTGAGCAGCAGCGTGGTCTTCCCGGAACCGTTGTGCCCGATCAGGGCGACGGCGCGACCTGGCTCGAGCGTGAGGCTCACCTGTTCGAGCAGAGCATCTCGACCCGGCCACCCCACCGTGACGTCCTGCGCGACCACGGTTGCGGCCGTGCCGGGATGGCGGTGGCCCCGTGCGGTCTCCTCGGCTCGATCGAGCAGGTCGGTGAGCCGCCTCGCGGCATCGGCCGCGCGGACGGCATGCACCGCCGCCGGGGCGAGCGCCGTCACTCCCTCGAACGCGGCCAGCGGCGTGAGCACGACGACCGCGAGCTCCACCGGATTCAGCGCCCCGGCCGCGAGCTCGGCTGCACCGACGACGAGCGCGACCAGCACCGACAGGCCCATCGCCGCCACGGTCACCCCCTGGGCGAGCGCGGCCGGCCGCGCGGCGCGGTCACGCGCCGACCGCAGGTCGGACTCGGCGCGGCTCAGCCCGCCGAGCACCTCCTCGAGGCGACCGCTCACCGTGAGCTCGGCAGCGCCGTCGAGCACGGTCATGGCGGCGGAGGACACCTCGCCCCGCGCCACTGCGCCGTCGATCTCGGCACGTCGTACCGACCGTGCCGACAACGCGGGGGCGGCGACGCCCGCCACGAGCAGGCACAGGGCGAGCACGATCCCGTTCGTCAGGGAGAGCGCGCCGACGATGACCACCGCACCCACGGAGACGGCCACCGCCACGAGTGCGGGCACCACCGAGCGGACCACGAGGTCGCCTACATCGTCCACATCGGCGCCCCAGCGGCGGAGCACCTCACCGCGCCGCACGGTCGCCACCGCGTCGAGTCGACCGCCGGCCAAGGCCGCGTACAGCCGCTCCCGGAGCGTTGCGGATCCGCGCAGCGCGACGTCGTGGGAGGCGAGCCGGTCGAGGTAGCGGAAGAGTCCGCGGCCGATGCCGAGCGCACGCACGGCCACGACCGCGATCGTCAGGTCGAGCACGGCCGGCATCTGGCTCGCGCGGGCGATCAGCCAGGCCGAGACCGCGGCCAGCCCCACCGCAGCCCCGAGCGCCAGGCTTCCCCACGCGACCGCGAACGCCAGGCGCGTGCCTGAGACGCCGAGCAACGGCCAGATCCGTTGCAGCGCGCGGAGGTCGTCACGAGGACGAGAGCGAGTGCGGTCGGAGGCCGGGGGTGTGGTCGCGAGCCTCATGTGAGGGCCGCCTGCCGGGTGTCGGCCATCGACACGAGCTCGTCGGCGGAGTCGACCACCGCCGCCGCGTGGGTGAGCACCAGCACGCCCGCACCGGTCGCGGCTGCCTCTCGCACCACTGCGGCCACCTGCCGTGCGTTGGCAGAGTCGAGGTGCGCCGTCGGCTCGTCGAGCACGAGGAACCGAGAGGGGTGCAGCAGCGCGCGGGTCAGCGCCAACCGCTGCCGCTGTCCCGCCGATAGCCCCTGTGCGTGTCCACCCACCGCGGTGTCCCAGCCCAGCGGCAGGTCGGAGACGACGTCGGCGAACCCGGCGAGCTGAGCGGCGCGATCGAGCTGTTCGTCCGTGACGTCCACGGCGCCGGCCACCTCACGCAGGGTGCCCGGCTCCAGCACGGGATGCTGCGGGACCCACGCCACCTGGCGTCGCCATGCGTCCGGATCGATATCGGCCAGGTCGTGCCAGGTCGCGCCGCTGCGCAGCCGGATCGTTCCGTGATCGGGCGCCAGCAGGCCGAGCAGGGCGAGCGCGGCCGTGGTCTTCCCGGTGCCGCTCGGCCCCTGGAGCACGGTGACGCGGCCGCGCCGCACCCGCGCGTCGAAGTGCTCGGGCGCGGGGCGGGTCCGCCCGGGTGAGGCGACAGTGACGTCGGCCCAGACGGCCTCGTCGACGTCGCCCATCGGCAGCGTCCCGGCGGTCGGCGTCGGCTCCGCCAGGACCGTCAGGCAGCGTTCGACGGCGGCTACACCGTCGGCAGAGGCGTGGAAGTGCGTCCCCACCATCCGCAGCGGCGCCAGCACCTCGGGCGCCAGGATGAGCACCGCCAGCCCGATGACGAGGTTCAGGTCGCCCTCGACCAGCCGCAGCCCCACCCCGACGGCGACCATCGCCACCGACAGGGTCGCCAGCAGCTCGAGCGCGGCACCGGACAGGAACGCGATACGCAGCGTTCCCATCGTGCCGCGTCGCTCGGCGTCCGCCAGCTCGCGCACGCGGCCGACCGTGCCGCGGGCACGCCCGAGGGAGCGCAGCGTGGCGAGCCCGGCCACCAGGTCGAGCACGCGTGTGTTGAGCCGCTGCTGCGCAGCGAGTCGCTTCTCGGTGGTGCGCTGCGTCGCCACCCCGATCAGCCACATGAACACCGGGATCAGCGGGATCGTCAGCGCGATGGTCGCGGCCGCGAGCAGGTCCTGCGTCGCCATCACCACGAGGATCGCCGGCGTGAGGATCGCGGTCTGCAGCAGCTGCGGCAGGTACCGCACCAGGTAGGGCTCGAGGTCGTCGAGACCGCGCGTCACCAGCGTGGTCACCTCGGCGCGATGCGCGCCGAGCCAGCGCGGACCCAGCGCCGCCACGTGGCGCAAGGTGAGCACACGCAGCTCGGCGATCACGCGCGTCGCACCGCGGTGCGCGCGCCACTCGGTCGCGGTGGTCAGCGCCGCGCGGGCCGCGAACGTCACGGCGAACCACCCGACGTCGGGGGCGACCTCCGTCCAGGTCGCGGAACCGAAGACGAGTCCACCGAGCGCGCGCGCGAGCAGCAACGCGCCCACGACCACGGCCGCGGTCTGCCCCACGACCAGCAGCGCCGTCGCGATCACGGCAGAGCGCGCACTGCTGACCGTGCGCAGCAGCACCGGGTCGAGGGGCTTGCTCATCGTGCGTCGACGTCGCGTCGCAGCGGCAGCCCGATCGGTGCGGGGATGCGCTCGGCTGTCAGGCGCTTGCGGAACACCCAGTACGTCCAACCTTGGTATCCGAGCACGAGCGGCGTCAGGAAGCCTGCGACCCAGGTCATGATCGTCAACGTCTTCGGCGTGGCCGAGGCGTTGGCGATCGTGAGCGAGTGCGCGGGGTCGTTGATCGCCGGCATCACGTCGGGGAACATGCTGCCGAAGATCAGGACCACCGACACGAGGATCGCGAGCGCCGACCCCGTGAACGCCCAGCCCTCGCGACCGCGGCGAATCGCGAGCGCCGCGCCGACTACGCCGGCCGCTGCCAGCGCGACCGCGACCCAGGTCCATGTCTTGTCGGAGAAGGCGAGCTGGGTCCAGACCACGAACACCGCGCCGACGGCGCCGCTCGCGATCGCGAGTCTGCTCGCCCACGCGCGTGCCCGGTGGCGGAAGTCGCCGTCGGTCTTGAGCGCGATGAAGATCGCCCCGTGAGTGAGGAACAGCAGCGTGGTGGTGGCTCCACCGAGCAGGGCGTACGGGCTGAGGAGGTCGAGGAACGAGGAGACCATCTGACGGTCCGCATCGATCTCGACGCCACGGACCAGGTTCGCGAAGGCCACGCCCCACAGGACCGCCGGGATCCAGGACCCGAACGTGATCGCCCAGTCCCAGCGGTTGCGCCAGGTGTCGTCGTCGATCTTGCCGCGGTACTCGAACGCGACGGCGCGGATGATCAGCGCGACGAGGATCAGCAGCAGCGGGAGGTAGAAGCCGGAGAACATCGTGGCGTACCACTCGGGGAACGCTGCGAACATGGCACCGCCCGCCACCAGCAGCCAGACCTCGTTGCCGTCCCACACGGGACCGATCGTGTTGATCACCAGGCGGCGCTCGGTGTCGTTGCGCGAGAGCGGCCGCAGCAGCATGCCGACGCCGAAGTCGAAGCCCTCCAGCACGAGGTAGCCGGTCCACATCACCGCGATCAGCGCGAACCAGACATAGGCGAGCGTGTGAGCATCCATGGTGACGTCCTCTCAGTACGCGAAGGACAGCGGGCGGTCGCTGTCGGCGTCGTCGGGGTCCGGCGGTGGCTCGACCTCGGGTGCGCCGTGGCTGGCATAGCGGGTCATGAGCTTCACCCAGACCACGGCCAGCACCCCGTAGAGCAGCGTGAACACGGTCAGCGAGGTGATGACCTCCGCGATGCTCACCGAGCTGGAGACGCCGTCGGAGGTGAGCATGCGGACCATGTCGACACCGGTCGGATTGGGCACGACCACCCACGGTTGCCGACCGGTCTCGGTGAAGATCCAGCCGAACGAGGCCGCGAGGAACGGCGTCGGGATCGCGATCAGGCACAGCCGCGCGAACCAGCGCTTGTCGGTGACCGATCCCTTCTTCCGCAGCAACCACAGCGCGGCGAGCGCCAGTAGCGCCGATCCAGCGGCGAAGCCGATCATCAGGCGGAACGACCAGTAGGTCAGCGCGAGATTGGGGGAGTAGTTGATCTCTTCGCCGGCGGCGTCCACGGCGCCGTACCGCTCGGCCATGTACTCCTGGAGCTCCGGCACACCGTCGACCCGACCGGCGAAGTCACCGGTGGCGAGGTAGCTCGTCAGCCCGGGCACCTCGATCAGATGGATGACCCCCTCGCAGGAGTTGGACAGGTCGCCCACCGTCAGGATCGAGAAGCCAGCGCCGGTCTGGGTCTCGCACAACCCCTCGGCCGCCGCCATCTTCATCGGCTGCTGCTCGAACATCAGCTTGGCCTGCCAGTCCCCCGAGGCGGCCACGCCGGCGCCGCTCACCACGATCGTCACCAGCCCGAGCAGGGCAGCGGGGCGGTAGACCGTGCGGGCGAGGTCGACGCGGCCGGCGCGGACCTCGCGGACCAGCAGCCAGCCGGCCACACCGGTGACGAAGGTGCCGGCCACGAGCAACGACGTCGCGATGGTGTGGGTGTACGCAGCCCAGAGCGTGTTGTTCAGCAGCACGGCGCCGAAGTCGTCGAGCTCGGCACGCCCGGTCTCGGGGTTGTAGATCGCTCCCACCGGGTGCTGCATCCACGAGTTGGCCGCGAGGATGAAGAACGCGGAGAGGTTCGTGGCGACAGCGACCAGCCAGATGCACGCCAGGTGGACCTTGCGAGGCAGCTTGTCCCACCCGAAGATCCACAGCCCGAGGAAGGTGGACTCGACGAAGAACGCGGCGAGCCCCTCGATCGCCAGCGGCGCGCCGAAGATGTCGCCCACGAAGCGCGAGTACTCGCTCCAGTTCATGCCGAACTGGAACTCCTGCACGATGCCGGTGGCGACGCCGATCGCGAAGTTGACGAGCAGCAGCTTGCCGAAGAACTTCGTCAGCCGCAGCCAGTGGGCCTTGCCCGTGACCAACCAGGCCGTCTGCATGATCGCCACGAGCGGTGACAGCCCGATCGTCAGCGGGACGAAGATGAAGTGGTACACGGTGACGATCGCGAACTGCCACCGGGCAGCGTCGACAGGTTCCACGAGGTTCCTCTTTCTGGGCGGGCACGGCCAGGCTAGGAACGGATGCTGACGGCGAGTCGGGACCAAAGGCCCAGACACCGCCAGGACGCGCCGGCGTCGAGAGCGCCTCTGAGACCGTCTTGTGACATACTGAACCCGGCCGGTCGACGAGTTCCGTACCCGTGGTCCGGCCCGGTGACACCAGCACGGTCGTTGGGGTCACGAGCACCGGCGCCGCCACTCCAGGCAGGCGCGGAGCCCGGGGCCACCACCTGTGCACGGGCCCCCATGGCGCGACGGCGACACCGGCGGATTCCGAGCGCGAGCACTCGCGAGGGAACCCGCACACATCAGACTTTTCGCACACCCGATCCGCTACGGCGGACCGCCTAGAGAACCCGAGTGACCCCCGGTGGTACGGCAGGGGAAGCCCGGCGGAGTGACGTGCAGGAATACGACGCTACCCAGGACAGCCAGAGCGACGAGGCGACGGCTGAGTCGACACCCCACGAGACGTCGGAGCAGGCTCGCCCGCGAGGGCGCCGGTCCCGGCGCGCGACGCGACCGGCGATGACGCCCGACCGCCCCACCATCGATGTGCTCGCCGAGCTCGGACTCAGCTCGTCCGAGCCGGAGACCGAGACCCCTGCGGAGCCCGAGGCTCCCGCCGATGATGTGGTCCAGGAGCCCGAGCTGGCAGCCGACGTGACGGAGAGCGGCGCCGAGGAGAACGACTCCGGCGAGGTCGAGGAGCCGGCTGAGAACGACGCTGCCGACGCTGACGAGGCGAACGCGGAGGCCGCAGCCGAGGACGAGACTGCCGACGAGGCCGACACCGAGGACACCGACACCGGGTCGCTGCGCCTTCCTGCGACGGCGCTGCTGTTCCAGGCCCCGGACCTGACACCGCGCCGGTCACGCCGCGCCTCAGCACCCGCCGGCGCACCTCAGCCGGCTGAGCCGGAGCCATCCCCGGAATCGTCCGACGACAGCGCCCCGGACGAGTCCAGTGGCGAGAGCGGCGACGAAGCAGACTCGTCCGAGAAGTCCACGGATGGCGAGGAGACCTCAGCACCCCGCCGCCGCCGTCGTCGGGGTGGCCGGGGCCGGCGCAAGGCCAAGAGCGAGGGCGACGAGGCGTCCACCGACGACAGCGGCAGCGACGGCGAGAACGCCGACGATGCCGCCGAGAAGCCCAAGGACAAGCCGGAGAAGTCCAGCAAGAAGTCCAAGAAGGCGAAGGGCGAGAGCACGGACTCCGACGGCGGGGACGACGCCGCGGACGAGGCCGAGTCCGCCGGGGATCAGGATGCCTCGCCCGAGGATGGCGAGGATTCGGGCGAGAGCAGCCGCTCGCGACGGCGGCGCCGCCGCCGGTCCCGCTCGAACCGTGACGAGGGTGCTCGCGCCCGCGACGAGGTGACCGCGCTCAAGGGATCGACGCGCCTCGAGGCCAAGCGCCAGCGCCGCCGCGAGGGTCGTGACGGCAACCGCCGGCGCTCGATCATCACCGAGGCTGAGTTCCTCGCACGCCGCGAATCTGTGGAGCGCGCCATGGTGGTGCGTGAGCAGGGCGGCCGCACGCAGATCGCCGTGCTCGAGGACGATGTGCTGGCCGAGCACTTCGTGGCCCGCAAGACCCAGACCTCGATGGTCGGCAACGTCTACCTCGGTCGCGTGCAGAACGTGCTGCCCTCGATGGAGGCCGCGTTCGTGGACCTCGGGCGGGGTCGCAACGCGGTGCTGTACGCGGGCGAGGTCAACTGGGACGCGGCGGGTCTCGACGGCCAGCCGCGCCGCATCGAGCAGGCGCTCTCCTCGGGCGACTCGGTGCTGGTGCAGGTCACCAAGGACCCGATCGGTCACAAGGGTGCCCGGCTCACGTCGCAGATCACGCTCGCGGGGCGCTACCTCGTACTGGTGCCGTCGGGTTCGATGACCGGCATCTCCCGCAAGCTCCCGGACACCGAGCGCAACCGGCTCAAGAAGCTCCTCAAGGAGATCGTCCCCGAGGGTCAGGGCGTCATCGTGCGCACGGCCGCCGAGGGCGCGTCCGAGGAGGAGCTGCGCCGCGACGTCGAGCGCCTCACCAAGAACTGGGACGACATCCAGAAGAAGGTCAACAAGCCCTCGACGAGCGCCCCGGTGCTGCTCAAGGGGGAGCCGGAGCTCGCCACCCGCGTGGTGCGGGACGTCTTCAACGAGGACTTCCGGTCGCTGACCGTGCAGGGCGACGAGGCGTGGAAGACGATCTCCGAGTACGTGGAGTCGGTCGCGCCGGACCTCGTCGAGCGGTTGCACCACTGGACCGACAGCCAGGACGTGTTCGCCGCGCACCGGATCGATGAGCAGCTCGCGAAGGGCATGGACCGCAAGGTCTGGCTGCCCTCGGGCGGTTCGCTCGTGATCGACCGCACCGAGGCGATGACCGTGGTCGACGTCAACACCGGGAAGTTCACCGGCTCGGGCGGCACGCTCGAGGAGACCGTGACCCGGAACAACCTCGAGGCCGCCGAGGAGATCGTGCGCCAGCTCCGGCTGCGCGACATCGGCGGCATCATCGTCATCGACTTCATCGACATGGTGCTCGAGTCCAATCGCGACCTGGTGCTGCGGCGACTCGTCGAGTGCCTCGGTCGTGACCGGACCCGCCACCAGGTGGCGGAGGTGACCTCGCTCGGACTGGTGCAGATGACGCGCAAGCGGGTGGGGCAGGGCCTCGTCGAGGCGTTCAGCACCACGTGCGAGCACTGCCACGGCCGCGGCTACCACGTGCACGACGAACCGGTGGAGTCCGGCAACGGCTCCTCGTCCGACGACGACGACGCACCCCGTTCGGGACGCGGCGGCCGGCGCGGTCGTCGCGGCAGCGGCAACGGGTCGCAGTCGCAGTCGCAGCAGGCTCAGCAGGCCGCACCCGTGGAGTCGGTGGGTGACCCGGCGCAGCGCGCCCAGGTGCGCGCCACACTGGCGGCGATCGCTGCGGCAGCCGCGCACGCTCACGAGGAGCAGCACCTGGACGAGGAGGCCCGGCCGAGCGCGCCGACGTCCGAGGAGGACACTCTCGAAGCCGTCGTCGAGCTCGACGCCCAGGACGCGCCCGTCCTCACCGTCACCCAGGTGACCGAGGAGGTCGAGGTGAGCACGGAGCCGGAGCACAGCGAGCCTGAGGTGGCCGACACCGTCGAGCCGGAGGCGACCGACGCCGTCGAGCCTGACCCGGCGGACGAGACCGAGTCGAGCGACGCCGTCGAGCCCGCGACCGAGGCGTAGGTCGCGCGGCTACGCGCCGCGGGCGCCGGTGCGAGGTGTGCCCTTGTACCAGGCGGTCCAGAGCCAGCGCAGGAACACCGGCACGAGCGCGAGGGCCGCGATCGACAGGGTATAGATCGTGGCCGTCGTGGAGCCCGGAAGGGTCACCACGAACGCGGCGAGCGCATGGATCGCCAGGATCACCATGCCGCGGGTCCGCGGACCGCGGGAACGCGTCCTGGTGAACCGGGAGCCTTCGACCATGACGTCGTCACGGATCGTGGGCGGGGGCGCCTGCTGCTCGCCGAGCTGGAGGTCGGCGGCCTGCGCGAAGCCAGCGAGGCCGGCGAGGTCGCCACCGGGTGCCCAGGAGTCGGCGGGAAGTACCAGCCGCCAGCGGCCCAGACGGTCGACGAGCGCAAGGCCCCAGGTCTGTCCGTCGTGCACCAATCGGTCCAGACCCACCACGCCGAGGTCGGTGTCGCTGCTTGCGGCGACCCAGGCCTCGTGACGGGTGCCGGTTCGTATGCCGAGGTTGGCGCCGTCGTACATCAGCTTGGCGTGGAGCTGGAACGCGCGCGTGCTGTGGGAGGAGGCGCCGGGCCGGTAGGTCGCCACCATCGTGCGCATGTCGTGGTCGGCGAACCAGCGCGCCAGCCAGGTCACCCACGGCTCGATGACCGCGAGGAACGCGATGATCACGAGGAGCCGCACCCACCACTGGTGCTCGAGCAGGTACCCGGAGAAGACGCAGCCGACCCACAGAGCGGTCGGGTAGGCCGCCCGCAGGATCTCGGTCGCCTTCGAGGAGGGTCCGAGGTCGATCTGTCGTGCCTTGTGGCGTCGCTGGCGGCGGATGAAGGCTCGCGCCGGGCTCGCGGCCCAGCCCTCGTAGGGCATCAGGTGCGGTCCGGGGCGGATCACCTCGGCCGCGAGCGGTGCCGGCTGCGCGCCAGGCACGGTCACGGTGGCGTGCCCGCCCTTGCGGGTACGGGGAGCCGTGGCCAGCTTGTCCGGGTCGATGTGCGGCGGATGCTGGACGCCGCGCCGGATCGGCACCCGCAGCGTGGCAGCGCCGGCCGCGATCCCGGATGCCTCCAGTGCCCACACGAGCCGGTCGTAGGCGCGCAGGCGCTCGCTCGGCTGCACGGCGGCCGCCTGCGCCACGGTGAGCTCGGGCTGGGCGAGCCAGTCGGCCACGGCGATCGCGCCCAGGCTGTGGCCGTCAGCGCTGCAGAAGTGCACCACACCGAGCTCGTCGTACAACGGCACCGGCGCGTGCTGCTCGGTGACGTCGTACGGGATCACCGCACTGGTCGGCGAGGGCGGCGCCACGTGCAGCAGGAACGCGATCCCCTCATCCGACCCGATCACGCGGCGCCCGGTGCCGGTCGTCAGCTCGACCCGGTCGGTGAGGAACATGGCGCGGGCGTAGCGGGCCCACCGGGTCATCGGCGCGGGGCGGGGTGCGGCGCGCAGCTCGATGCGCCCGGACTTCGAGGGAAGCGCCGGCATTCCCGGGCGCTCGAAGTCCCACATCGCGGCGGTGAACACGGCGGCGAGGTGGTCGATCGCGACGGCGGCGTGCGCGACCGCGCCTGCCTGCACGATCCGCTGTGCCCCCCAGGTCTGGGCGCCCATCCGCAGTTGGTCGGTAGCTTCTTTGAGGTAGCGGCGCGTCCCGTCGAGCGCGGCCGCGAACCCGTACACCGGCTCAGCGTTCGCATCGGGGTCCACCGGTTCGCGACCCACGGGTGCACCGCTGACGACAACCGGCTCGCCCCAGCCCAGCGACCCGAGCATCTGCGGGTTCAGCCCGCCAGGGCCCTGGGTTGCCAGCGTGGCGGGCAGCGACGGCAGCGCCGCCGTCAGCATCTGGTGGATGTCCTCGAAGCGCGCGCGCAGCCCTTTCTGGTCGGCGGGCAGGAACTCGAGCAGCTCGCCGACCGACTGCAGCGCGGAGCCGATGATCTCGTGGGTGTGCGCGTACGGATCGCCACCGCGGGCGAGCAGCAGCTGGGTGGTCGTCCGCGGGGTGGCGGCAGGGAGCGCGGGCGGTCGTGGCATATCGCGCCCCAGGCTAGGGCACCGGGAGCGTCATCCCGGCGAGGCAGGCGGGGGAGAGGTCACCACCGCCCGGCTCAGAGCCGGCGTGCCTCCCAGCGCTCCTCGACCGCCTCCCCGTCCGAGCCGCGCGTGACCCGGTAGCCGGCCGCGCCCTCGCGCTCGCTCACCACCTCGACGAGGTCGGTGCCCTCGTAGACCAGGCCCACGCCGTCGTCCGTGCAGTGGGTCTCACCCAAGGTGCCCTCGGTGACCAGCCGGTGCACCAGCGGCCGCCGCCGAGCCTCGTTGTCGTAGTGCACGCCGTTCGCGTACGGGAGCATGCCGAGCCCGTTCGTCACGGCGCGCAGCTCGGGGCCGTAGGAGTCGGTCGTGCCGCCGATGAACCAGCAGATCGATCCGGCGCTGACGCCGGCGAGCACCACGCCGGCCTCCCATGCCTGCCGCATCGCCTCGTCCACGCCGTGCAGCCGCCACAGCGCGAGCAAGTTGGCAACGGAGCCGCCGTCGACCCAGACCGCGTCCACACCGAGCAGGGTGGCGGCGATGTCCTCGTGGTTGGGCATCGTGAACAGTGCCACCGGGGTGAGGTCGTAGCCCGCCACTCGCGCGGCCTCGTACACCGCGCCGATCCTGGTCTGCTGGTCGCCGTTCGCGGTTCCCAGGTAGGCCAGCCGCGGGCGCCGCCCCGTCACACCCGAGCGCTCGACGGCGTGGTGCACCAGGGCGTCGAAGTCCAGCATGGTCCGCTCACCCCGGCGGTACCCGCCTGAGGTCGCGACGATCGTGGGCGAGTCAGCAGCCATGGCCCCATCCCACCACGCCCACCCCCACCCCCCACCCCACCCCCCACCCTGGTTCGAGGTAATCGACGACCACCGGACGGTGTCGGATTACCTCCACCCAGGAAGGCGGCTGTGGGGTGGAGGTAATCGAGGACCACGGGAGGGTTGCCGATTACCTCGAACCACCGCAGGGGAAAGGGGGCAGGGAGAGGGGGCAGGGGGTCGCGGAATGAGATGATCCGTCCGGAGGTTGGGCAGCGCGTGGCGACGACAACGAGTACCGGGGTGGGCTTCCGCTCCGAGCGGGGGCCGATCCTCGCGTCGACGATGCTGGCGACCTCGCTGGTGGCGATCGACGCCACGATCCTCGCCACGGCGATCCCGGCGATCGTGACCGAACTGGGCGGACTCACGCAGGCGCCGTGGCTGTTCAGCGTGTACCTGCTCGCGCAGGCCGCCACGGTGCCGGTCTACGGCAAGCTCGCCGATGTCGTGGGGCGCAAGCCGATCATGGTCGCCGGCGTGCTGCTGTTCCTGCTGGGGTCGGTGCTGTGTGCGGTGGCGCCGTCGATGGTGGTGCTGATCCTCGCGCGTGGCGTGCAGGGTCTCGGCGCGGGCGCGGTTCAGCCGATGGCGCAGACGATCGTGGCCGACGTCTACAGCATCGCCGAGCGCGCCAAGGTGCAGGGCTACATGGCGAGCGTGTGGGCGATCTCCTCGGTGGTCGGCCCCACGCTCGGCGGCGTCTTCACCACGTACCTCGACTGGCGGTGGATCTTCTGGGTCAACCTGCCGCTCGGCGCCATCGCCCTGCTGCTGATGCGGCGGTTCAGGGAGAACCACGAGCGCACGTCACGGCGGATCGACATCCTCGGTTCGGCGCTGCTCACGGCCGGCAGCGCCGCCGCGATCCTGTTCCTGCTCGAGGGCGGGGTCAGCTGGGAGTGGCTCTCGACGCCGAGCGTCGCCCTGATCGGAGGCGGACTGCTGCTGCTGGCCGTGTTCGCCATCGCTCAGCGGTTCGTCGCCGACACGGTGCTGCCCGGATGGCTGTTCGCCTCGCGGTTGCTCAACACGACGAACGCGATCAGCCTTCTCGTGGGAGCGTTGCTGATCGGGCTCACCGCGTACGTGCCGATCTTCGCGCAGACGGTGCTCGGCCAGGACCCGCTGATCGCCGGGTTCGCCCTCGCTGCTCTGACGCTGGGCTGGCCGATCGCCGCTTCGCAGGCGGGCAATGTCTACCTGCGGATCGGGTTCAAGGCGACCGGACTGATCGGGGCGAGCATCGCCGTCGTCGGGACGCTCCTGCTCAACCTGGCCGGGCACGGGACCTCGGTGCTCGCGATCGCGGGCGCGTGCTTCGCGATCGGGCTCGGCATGGGGCTGGTGGCCACCCCGACCTTGATCGCCGCCCAGGCCTCAGCCGAGACCGGCACGCGCGGGGTGGTGACTGGGGCGAACATGTTCGCGCGCTCGCTCGGCAGCGCCTTCGGAGTGGCGATCTACGGCGCCGTGGTCAACACCGCGATCGCCGGTGCGGGCGAGCTCGAGGACCTTCCCGCCTCGGTGCTCGCGCCACCGCTGCAGCAGGTGTTCATCGGTGTGGCGATCGCCGCGGTGCTGCTGCTGGCCTTCGTGCTGCTCATGCCCCGGGGGTCGCGACAGCCACACCTGGCCACCACGCAGCCACCTGCCGAACAGGCGTGAGCAGGATCTCGCCGTCGCCGGTTTGCTGCAGCCAGGAGAACTCGCGTACAGTAGTTCCTCGGTGCGCTGCGCCGTGCCCGCGTGTGCGCTCGGATCACTCCGAGCAGGACCCGATCCCATCACGACTCGCCTCGAGTCGCCACGGGTGCGCGCGGCCTGGTGCACGCAGACAAAACGTCCGATGTGAGAGATGAGCTGAACCGTGGTGTACGCGATCGTCAAGGCCGGCGGCCGGCAGGAGAAGGTGTCCGTCGGCGACATCGTCGTCATGGACCGGGTCGCCGGTGAGACCGGTGCCGAGATCGAGCTGACCCCCGTGCTGCTCGTCGACGGCGAGAAGGTGACCTCGGCGGCGTCCGACCTCGCCAAGGTGAAGGTGACCGCGGAGATCGTGCGCGAGGAGCGCGGCCCGAAGATCACCATCCTCAAGTTCAAGAACAAGACCGGCTACCGCAAGCGTCAGGGCCACCGTCAGGACCTGACTCGCGTCAAGATCACCGGCATCAAGTAACCACCGATCTCCCAGGCTTAAGGACTGCAGACATGGCACACAAGAAGGGCGCCAGCTCCTCCCGCAACGGCCGCGACTCGAACGCGCAGCGCCTCGGCGTCAAGCGCTTCGGCGGCCAGGTCGTCAACGCCGGCGAGATCCTCGTGCGGCAGCGCGGCACGCACTTCCACCCGGGCGAGAACGTGGGCCGTGGCGGCGACGACACGCTGTTCGCGCTCGCACCCGGCTCGGTGCAGTTCGCCACCCGTCGTGGCCGCAAGGTCGTCGACATCGTCCCGGCGGAGCTCGAGACCGTCTGAGCCCGGACACCAGACTTCACTGCGCGAAGGGCGGGACGGCGTTGGCCGGCCCGCCCTTTCGCGTTCCCACCCCTTGATTGAGAGGCGACCATGGCCAGCTTCGTCGACCGTGTGGTGCTGCACGCGCGCGGCGGCGACGGCGGCCACGGCTGCGCGTCGATCCGCCGCGAGAAGTTCAAGCCGCTGGGCGGCCCTGACGGCGCCAACGGCGGCGACGGCGGTGACGTGATTCTCGAGGTCAGCGATGACGTCACCACGCTGCTGGACGTCTCGTTCTCCCCGCACCGCCGCGCCGCCAACGGGGCGCAAGGGGCGGGCGACATGCGCTCCGGAAAGAACGCCGACGACTTGGTGATCGGTGTCCCGGACGGCACCGTGGTCAAGGGGGCCGACGGCGAGGTGCTTGCTGATCTCGTCGGCACCGGTTCTCGGTTTGTCGCCGCACGCGGCGGGCGTGGCGGCCTCGGCAACGCGGCGCTCGCGTCACCGAAGCGCAAGGCGCCGGGGTTCGCACTGCTGGGCGAGCCGGGCGAGGAAGCCGACATCGTCCTCGAGCTCAAGAGCGTCGCGGACGTCGCGCTGATCGGCTATCCCTCGGCCGGTAAGTCCTCGCTGGTGGCCGCGATGTCGGCGGCGCGCCCGAAGATCGCGGACTACCCGTTCACCACGCTCGTCCCGAACCTCGGTGTGGTGCAGGCCGGATCGGAAAGGTTCACGGTCGCCGACGTGCCCGGCCTGATCCCCGGCGCGAGCGAGGGTCGCGGGCTCGGGCTGGAGTTCCTGCGCCACGTGGAGCGGTGCGCGGTGCTCGTGCACGTGCTCGACTGCGCCACCCTGGAGCCAGGCCGCGACCCGGTGAGCGACCTCGACGTCATCGAGGCCGAGCTGCAGGCGTACTCCGCCGATCTCGGCATCGTGGGCGGCCGGGTGCCGCTGGCGCAGCGGCCGCGGCTGATCGTGCTCAACAAGGTCGACGTGCCCGAGGCACGCGACCTCGCCGAGCTCGTGCGGCCCGATCTTGAGGAGCGTGGTTACCCGGCGGATCGCATCGTCGAGATCTCGACGGCGTCCCACGAAGGTCTGCGTGCCCTCGGATTCGCCTTGGCGGACCTCGTGCAGCAGGTCCGTGCCGCCGAGCCTGCCCCGGAGCCGGCGGTCCCGGTGCTGCGGCCGCGCGCCGTGGACCGGCGCCGCGCGGGCAAGGAGTTCGAGGTGACGCGGCGCGAGAGCGACCACGTGTACTACCTGGTCACCGGTGAGAAGCCGGAGCGGTGGGTGCGCCAGACGAGCTTCGCCAACGACGAGGCGGTGGGCTACCTCGCGGACCGGCTCGCGAATCTGGGCGTCGAGGACGCTCTGCTCGCTGCTGGCGCGGTCGCCGGCGACGAGGTGGTGATCGGCGACGGCCCGAACGGCGTGGTGTTCGACTGGGAGCCCACGATGATGACCGGTCCCGAGCTGCTCGGATCCCGCGGCACCGACCTGCGGCTGGAGGACCGCAGCAGGCCGACCCGCGCCGAGAAGCGCGAGAAGTTCCACGACCGCATGGACGCCAAGGCTGCGGCGCGTGAGCAGGTCTGGACCGACACGCCGTCGATCGAGGACGAGACGTGACGCAGAGTCCTGCGGCGCGGGTGCTCGACCGGGCTGCCCTCGCCGATGTCTCGCTCGCGAGGCGGGTGGTCGTCAAGATCGGATCCTCGTCGCTGACCGACGCTGAGGGTCATCTCGACGTGGCCCGGCTCACCGCGCTCGTCAACACGCTCGCGGCGCGGCGGGCGGCTGGGGGAGAGGTGGTGCTGGTCTCCTCCGGTGCGATCGCCGCAGCGCTGCCGGTGCTGAAGCTGCCGAAGCGTCCGAAGGATCTGGCCACCCAGCAGGCGGCCGCCAGCGTGGGGCAGGGACTGCTGGTGGCGCACTACACGCGCGCGTTCGCGGCGCACGGGCTGCGGGTGGGTCAGGTGCTGCTCACGGCCGAGGACGTGATCCGCCGCGGCCACTACCGCAACGCGCACCGGTCGCTGACGCGGCAGCTCGAGCTCGGTGTGGTCCCGGTCATCAACGAGAACGACGCGGTGGCTACCCGAGAGATCCGGTTCGGGGACAACGACCGGCTGGCTGCGCTGGTGAGCCATCTCGTGCACGCCGACGCGATGGTGCTGCTCACTGATGTCGACGCGCTCTACACGGCACCGCCCACGCGGCCGGGGTCGCGACGGATCGCCGTGGTCGACGACGTCGACCAGCTCGCTGAGCTCGAGATCACCGCAAGCGGCACGCACGTGGGGACCGGCGGGATGGTCACGAAGGTCGACGCCGCCTCGATCGCCTCCGGCGCCGGTGTGCCGGTGGTGCTGACCCGCGCTGACACCCTCGGCGCCGCGCTCGCGGGTGAGGATGTGGGTACCTGGTTCTCGCCCGCCGGCAAGCGCGTCACGTCACGACGGCTGTGGCTCGCCCACGCGGCCGACACACGCGGGCGCGTGGTGGTCGACGACGGCGCGGTGCGCGCAATCACGCACGGGAAGAAGTCGCTGCTGGCCGCCGGCGCGGTCGCGGTCGAGGGCACGTTCGAGGCCGGCGACCCGATCGAGATCGCCGGCCCCGATGGCGCGGTCGTCGGGCGCGGCATCGTCTCCTACTCCTCCGACGAGCTGCCCGCCCGGCTCGGCCGCTCCTCGGCCGAGCTGCGGGAACGGTTCGGTGACGGCAACGATCGCGAGCTTGTGCACCGCGACGACATGGTCCTCACCCGCCGCTGAGGCTGCTGCCGGCGTCGGCAGCCTGCCGTGCGTCAGGTGTCCAATACGCTCTCACCTGCGAAGCCACGACAGGGGAGGAGGGGCGGTCGATGATCATCGGCGTCACCGGCCACCGGTTCTACGACGAGGAGACAGCCGAGCGTCTGCGCAGTCGCGTCCGCGACCTGCTGCGGGAATGGGCCGACGACGGCGCAGTCCGCCTGGTCAGTTCCCTCGCCGAGGGAGCCGATCAGCTCGTGGCGAGCATCGCCGTCGAGCTGGGTCTCCCGCTCGAGGTGGTGCTACCCGCTGAGGGATACCGCGAGAGCCTCGACGATGGTTTCGAGCCGGAGTTCGACCGGCTGCTCGCGGCGGCGCAGAGGGTGACGACGCTCGAGCACGCCGAGCCCGGACCCGCCGCCTACCTCGACGCGGGCCAGCGGATGCTGGCGCGGTCCGACATGCTGCTCGCCGTGTGGGACGGAGAGCCGGCGCGAGGGACCGGCGGCACGGCGGAGATCGTCGCGCATGCGAGGACGCAGGGGATCGACGTGCACGTGCTGTGGCCGGATGGTGCGAGGAGGCAGCGCGCATGAACGCGACGCCGAGACGACTGTTCGCGGCGGCGGGACTGGTGCTCGCTGCGCTGATGGCCTCGGCCGCGCCTGCGGCCGCAGCCGGGGACCCGCCCTTCGATCCGGGCGAGGACTGGACGATGACCACCTCACGTGACGTCCCGGAGACCGATGCGGCCCTCGAGTGCAGCACCGCCTCGGAGTGGACCTGGAATTCCGGCGACCGGGAGATGACGCTGCTCGCCGTGCCGTGCGAGAACGAGCGTGCCACCTCGGGGATGTACGAGTGGCTGGCGGTCGAGGGCGAGGTCGTCGGTGGCGTGTCGCAGGAAGGTGAGCTCGTCCTGTGGGCAGACGACGAGGTGATCCGCGCCTGGGGTGCCGACGGCCCCGGCGACGAGGGCGCGCTCGGGATCCTGCGCGTGACGTGCGCCGGCACCGGGCAGGACACCTGCGTGAGTGACACCGACGCGCTCGCACTCGCTGCGATCGAGGGTATGCCCGGCGGAGCCGACGGGGTGGACACTCCCGGCTTCACGCCCGAGGCGATCCTCCTCGCGATCCTCGTCCCGGTGTTCTTCGTCGCGATCGTGCTGGTCCCGGTCCGGCTGATCAGCGCTCTGGTACGGCCGCGGTACGCCAGCAGCTCGACCTCTCCGCGCTACCACGACGTGTCACGGATGGTCGCCAAGGCACGGTGGCTGCGCCGCATCCGACGGGTGGTGTGGTGGATCGTCGCTGTGCTGGCCCTCGTGGGGCTCACCGCCATCGCAACCCGTGACACGTCCACACTCTGGGGCCTGGCGCTGATGGCAGGCATTCCGGTGATCGTGGTGCTGATCGGCTACCGCACGTTCCTGCGGCCGAGCGTGGTCGAGCGAGGGCGGCGCAACGTGTCGGGTCAGGGCGCCGAGGCAGCGATCGGGACAACCCTGTCGGTGCTGTCGTACGCGTTGGTGGGCCTGCTCGTTCTCGCGTACGTGCTCCTGGCCATCTACGGGAACATGTCCGTGGGCTGGCCGTCACTCGACGGCGGCGATGTTCGTCGCATGGATCTGCCGTTGCTGCCGAGCATGCAGGCGGCGGTGCAGTCCTCGGGCGAGAACCTGGCACTGGTGGGGATGTTCGTCGCCATCCCCGCTCTGATCGTCATCGCGATGATCGACGGGCTGGGCCAGCGGCTGCGGTCGGCCTCGCTGGACGAGGCGCTCGCGCAGGACTCCCGCCCGCACTACCTGTACCTGCGCAGCTTCGACGAGGACACGCTGGGGCTGCCGGGGCAGCTGCGCAGCCGCGGCCTGATCGCGGTGCTGTCGATGCGGCGCAAGGTGCGGTTCGAGGAGGTGATGGTGCGGCAGCTGTCGGCGACGGGTCCGGTGATCGCTATCGCGCCGCCAGGGGCGAAGATGCCGCCGATCGGTGCCGCGCGGGCGAGCTTCAGCAACGACGAGTGGCAGGAGCACGTGACCCGCTATGCCGAGACCGCCCGTGCGGTGGTGCTCTCGGCGACGCCGGGGGAGATCCGCCAGGGCTACGGCTGGGAGCTCGACCTGATCGCGCACCGGATTCATCACCAGCGCGTGCTCGTGGTGCTCGGTCCGTGGCAGCTGAGCTCGTTGCGACGCCGATGGACGCAGTTCTGCATGGCGGTCTCCGCAGTGCCGTTCTTCGCACCGATCACGATGCCGTGGGTGCCTGACGGGATCCACGTCCTTGCGCACTCGACCCAGCGCGGTTGGCAGGGCTGGGGTGCGAAGCGCCGACTCGACTGGACCTACGCGTTCGCGATCGATCAGGCCACCCGTGAGTACATGTCGGACTGGAGCTGAGACGAACCGTCTCGACATGTGAATCGGGTAGTTGACTTCTCACCTACCCGTGACCTACCTTCTACGCAGGTCTTGAGCGTCAGCACCAAGCCCCGGCTTGCTGACCGGCAACCCTCCAGATGCGGTGGGGTGCCCCGGGTGACGACCTGGCTCTCACCATCAGGTGAGCGCAAGCGCACGCATCCCGCCAGTGGGAAGAAAGAAGGAAGCACGGACATGGCACAGGCCACGGTTCTCGGTTTCGCTCGCACGACGCGTTCGAACATGGGTACCTGCATGTGCATGTGTCTGTGCGTGAAGGCCTGATCCTCTCGATCGGCCAGCACACAGCAGGCACCTCGGGCCGTTCGCTGCCGGCATCTGCGCCGCAGCACCGCCCCTTCGGTTGCCGCCCTCGGTAGGAAACCCTCCCGACGTCGCCGCGTGACACGGCAGGACCCGGTGAGTGGCTACCGAGCAGTCCATCTCCACTGCTCACAAAGGCACCCTCATGACTTCTGCATCCATTCGTCCCACCTTCGTGGCCCTCGATCTCTCCGGCACCGGCGCTCCGCGCGCCTGGGCCGGTTCCGGCGACAGCGAGTCGGAGGCCTTCATCATGGGCCGGCTCGCCGGCCTCGCCTCGCTCGCCGACAAGGGCGGGGTCGACCTGATCGCGCTCGACTCCAGCTTCCGCCTCGGTAGCGGCCGCCGCCGGGACGACTGGCTCGACGGGGCACTGGCCGCCTCCCGGCTCGGCCGCCACACCGGTGCTCTCACGGTGGCCGCCTCTGTCCCGCTCGGCGTCACCGACGCCGCGCACGTAGCCAGCGCCGTGGGCAGCGTCCACAAGGCTACCGAGGGGCGCGCCGCCTGGCAGGTCGAGCGCGGCACCCGCCCGCTCTCGGCCCGTTCGGTCGACGCGGTGATCACCGCCCTCGGCGCTCCGCGCGTGAGCCGGCGCACCGGGCGCGACGTGAACGCGAAGGCGGCACAGGTGGTCGTGACCGTGCGCGAGCCGCTCGACCTCGAGCTCGCGGCCGCGCGTGCCGACATCGCCCGGATCAGGGTCGCCACGCTCGAGGAGGCGATCGCCTCGCGCGCAGCGATCCGGCAGGCCGCGGCGGAGTGGGGTCGTGCCGCCGACGACGTCCGGGTGCTCGTGGACGTCAGCACCGTGCTCGCGGCGGACGACGACGGCGCTCGCGCCCGGGCGGATCTCCTCACTGTTCTCGAGAACGAGAGCGAGCGCGAGGCAGACGCCTCGTTGCTCAGCTTCGTTGGCACCTCGGCCGGCTTCGCCGACCTCTGGCAGGAGTGGGTCGACGCGGGTGCCGCCGACGGCTTCACTGTGATCCCGGCGTCAGTCCCGACCGACGTGCTCGCCGTGGTGACGGAGGTGCTCGACGAGCTGACGGCGCGGGGTCTGCGCGCGCCCGTGGCCCGCCCGGCGGCGACGGCTCCTCGGGAGCCCGCCTCGGCGCGTCGCGCTGCGGCGCCCCGCCGTCGCGTCGCCGTGTCGGCCTGAGCGACGCCGGTAGCCTGGTGGCATGACCGCAGCTGAGGTTTCCCAGGCGTCCGACGTGGTCTCGGCGGTGCACGAGGTCGCCGGTCGCGCCAAGGTCGCTGCCCGATCGCTCGCGACCGCGACCCGTGCCACGAAGGACGCCGCGCTGCACGCGATGGCGGATGCGCTGCTGGCCCACCAGGCGCAGATCGTCGAGGCCAACGCGATCGACTGCGAGCGGGAGACTGCCGGCGGGATGGCGCCGTCGTTGGTGGACCGGTTGCGGCTCGACGCCGGGCGCGTGCATGCGATCTCCGAGGCGTTGCGCGAGCTCGCTGCGCTGCCCGACCCGGTCGGAGAGGTGATCCGGGGCGAACGGCTGCCCAACGGGCTCTCGGTGCGCCAGGTCAGGGTGCCGATGGGCGTGGTCGGGATGATCTACGAGGCTCGGCCCAACGTGACCGTGGACGCAGCGGGCCTGGCGCTGAAGTCGGGTAACGCCGTCGTGCTTCGCGGCGGCTCGGCAGCGGCCGAGTCCAACGAGGCGATCGTGGCCGTGCTGCAGGAGGCGCTCGAAGGAGTCGGGCTGCCACGCGACCTCGTGACCTCCATCGACGCCCACGGGCGCGCTGGTGCGCAGGCGCTGATGCAGGCCCGCGGGCTCGTGGATGTGCTGGTGCCACGCGGTGGTGCCGATCTGATCCAGACCGTGGTCCGCACCTCGACCGTGCCGGTGATCGAGACCGGCGTGGGGAACTGCCACGTGTACGTGGACGCGAGCGCCGACGTGGCGCAGGCGGTCGCGATCGTGCTGAACTCCAAGACGCAGCGCACCGGCGTGTGCAACGCGGCGGAGACGCTTCTGGTACACGCCGATGCCGCACCTCAGGTGCTGCCTGCTGTCCTCGCTGCGCTGCATTCCTCGGGTGTGGTGTTGCACACCGATGACGCTGCTGCTGCGCACGCGCCGGAGGGCGCCGAGGTGGTCGCGGCGACCGAGGAGGACTGGCGCACCGAGTACCTGTCGATGGATCTGGCGGTGCGGGTGGTCGGGAGTCTCGACGAGGCGCTCGAGCACATCCGGACCTACAGCTCGGGCCACACGGAAGCGATCCTCACGCGCGATACTGCGGCGGTTCGGCGGTTCACCACCGAGCTGGACTCGGCCGCGATCATGGTCAACGCTTCCACACGGTTCACCGACGGCGGCCAGCTCGGACTCGGCGCCGAGATCGGGATCTCGACGCAGAAGTTGCACGCCCGGGGTCCGATGGGGCTGGCCGAACTCACCACGTCGACATGGATCGTGGAGGGTGACGGCCACGTCCGGAGCTGACACGCACCACGCCACAGCCCATGGACGGCCCGGACCCTGAGGTGGTCGTGCCAGAATGCTCGGGTCCCGACACGAAAGAGGTTGACGCTGATGAGGAGTTCCCTGGTGGGCTTCGCCGCCGAGGGCAGTCAGAGCTTTGGTGAGCTGATGCCGATCGGCTACGGCATCGTCGCGCTGGTCATCCTGCTCGCCCTGCTGATCGTCACGTTCGCCTTTCGTAGCATCGGCACGCGGCACCGCGATCACTGACATGACGCCTCACCCCTGCGGCAGCGGGGTGACCGCCCGATGATCGCTGCCTCCTCCGCACCAGCGCGGATCGGGATCATGGGTGGCACCTTCGACCCCATCCACCACGGTCACCTCGTGGCGGCCAGCGAGGTCGCCTCGGTGTTCTCGCTCGACGAGGTGCTGTTCGTCCCCACCGGCGAGCAACCGTTCAAGTCGGACCGCGAGGTCACGGTCGCTGAGCACCGGTACCTGATGTCGGTGATCGCCACGGCGTCGAACCCCCGGTTCTCGGTGTCGCGCGTGGACATCGACCGACCCGGAGTCACCTACACGATCGACACGTTGCGGGAGCTGCGAGCCCAGCTGCCGCAGGCCGAGCTGTTCTTCATCACCGGTGCCGACGCGCTCAGCCAGATCTTGCAGTGGAAGGACGTCGACGAGCTCTGGGACCTCGCCCACTTCGTGGGGGTGACGCGGCCTGACCACGAGATGGACACCTCGGAGCTGCCGGCAGGGGAGTACTCGCTGCTCGAGATCCCCGCAATGGCGATCTCCTCGACCGACTGCCGCGCGCGGGTGATCGCGGACAAGCCGGTGTGGTACCTCGTCCCGGACGGTGTGGTGCAGTACATCGGCAAGCACCGTCTGTACCGTGATCCGGAGACGTTCACGATCGGTGGTCGTGACCGCACGGTTGGTGGTGATGCTGCATGAGTGAGGACGAACAGAACGTGGGGGCGCGTCGGCGCCGCCGCGAGGCCGAGCGTGCCGCTCGGGAGGCCGCCGCGCAGCGTCCGCTTACGCGGCGGGAGATCCGCGCCCGGGAGGCGGCGCTGGAGACCGGCGCGATCGAGATCGACGAGACCGGCGAGGTGCGGGTGATCGCGGACCCGCCGCCCGAGCCGACCACAGCGGCAACCGGGCCCGACGGACCGGGTGAGCCACCGCCGTCGGAGATCACCGACACCTCCGGCTTGACCCGACGTCAGCTGCGCGAGCTCCGCGAACGCCAGGAGGCGGCGTCTGCGACCTCGGCTGCGGAGCCGACCCCGGCCCGCGGCGTGCCGACGCCGCCTGAGCGGGTGTCGGTCAAGGCGGAGCCGGCCCAGCCCGAACCCGCCGAGCCTGAGCCGAGTACGCCTGAAGCCAGCCGGCCCGAGCCGAAGCAGGCGCCGCCGATGCGGCGCCCGGTCGTGCGGCCGCCCGCCAGCACCGGTGCGATCCGCAGCCTGGCGGAGGACGGCACCGGTTTGACGCCGGTGGTCCGTGACGAGCCGCCGCAGCCCAAGGACGACCCGGCCTCGACCGGTGCACTGAGCGCCGTCGACGGCGAGGGCGGCATCGACGTGACCGAGGTGGCAGCGCCCGGACCGCTGCCGAGCACGCGGCGATCGCTGCGGGTCGCCGCGGACCATCCTGCGGGGGAGCGGAGTGAGAGTGCTGAGCCGTCGCTCGATGAGCTGATCGCGGGTGAGACCGACAAGCCCGAGCCGTTCGACGCACGACCGAGCTGGGCCGAACTGCCCCCGCCGACGCCGTCCGGGCCGATTGCCGGCTTGCCGGCCCCGGCGCCGGCGCCGGAGGGCGAGACCGAGGTGATTGCCGCCGAGGCGCTGAGAGCCGCGGAGCCCGCGCCGGCTCCGTCCGCACGGGACGAGCGTGACGACGACGAGGACGACGAGGACGAGGACGAGCACCGAACCCCGATCTGGCTCACGCTCCTGATGGTCCTGGTGCTGGTGGTCATCGGTATCGTGCTGGGTCTGCTGGTGTGGCGGCTAGTCCAGGGTGACGACGCGGCGGCCGGCGCCGCGATGGCAAGCCTGGGAGGTCTGAGGGAGTGGTTGATGTGACGGAGAGGACTGCGTGAGCGCGGCGGAGCGTGCGATCGAGCTGGCTGTCGTAGCCGCTCGTGCTGCGGCCGACAAGAAGGCGCGGGAGCTGATCGCGCTGGACGTGTCCGAGCGGCTCGTGCTGACCGACGTGTTCCTGGTGACCTCGGGGGCGAGCGAGCGGCAGGTGGGCGCGATCGTCGACGGCGTGGAGGAAGCGATGCACGCCGCGGGCGTGAAGGCGTTGCGCAAGGAGGGCGTGGGCGAGGGCCGGTGGGTGCTGCTCGACTACGGCGACATCGTGGTGCACGTGCAGCACGACGAGGACCGCGAGTTCTACGCGCTGGAGCGCCTGTGGAAGGACTGCCCGGTGGTTCCTCTGCCTGAGGATGCCACGAGCACTGACGGCTCTGACGAGACCGACCCAGGCGCCGGGGTCGAGCGCGCGTGAGCGCCGGCACGGTCGTGCTGATGCGGCACGGCCAGACCCCGTGGAACCTTGCCCGCCGGTTGCAGGGGCAGGCTGACATCGACCTCGACGACGTGGGGGTGGCGCAGGCCGAACGAGCCGCCGGCCCGGTGGCCCGGTTGCGGCCGGCGGCGATCGTGGCGTCGGACCTCGTGCGTGCCAGGCGTACCGCCGAGGCCGTCGCGGAGATCACAGGCCTCGCGGTGGTCACGGACGAGCGACTGCGTGAGCGTGCCTTCGGCACGTGGGAGGGCCTCAACCACACGGAGATCGAGGGCGGCTGGCCGGCCGAGTACGAGATCTGGGGGCGTGGCGAGCAGCCGGAGGGCATCGGCATGGAGGACCGCGGCGAGGTCGGTAGCCGGGTGGCGGCCGCCGTCATCGAGCACGCCGCGCGGTTGGGCGACGACGAGAACCTCCTCGTGGTGACCCACGGCGCGGCGATCGGAGCGGGGATCTCGGCCCTCCTCGGGCACGACGCCGCCCACTGGCACGGCATCTCCGGGCTCGGCAACTGCCACTGGTCGGTGCTGCACCCCAGCGAGCGTGGCACCCCCGCCTGGCGGCTTCACGCACACAACGTGGGAGTGCCCGGCTGAGTTTCCGGTTTGGGCCGGTGATCGTCTACACTCGTTCAGGCCCACCACGAGGGCCGCGGGGCTATGGCGCAGTTGGTAGCGCGCTTCCATGGCATGGAAGAGGTCAGGGGTTCGAATCCCCTTAGCTCCACAAGGACTGATGGGATCGGCACGCATTTCGCCGGTCCCATCAGTCGTTGAGGCGACGCTCAAGTCGTTTCTGGGGGTTCGTTGCGTGGGTTCGGTGAGGGTGCCGTGCTGCCTGCCGCGGACAGTGCTTTCGGTC
>NZ_JBMDXJ010000495.1:0-1894 GCF_048594945.1 Pseudactinotalea sp.
GGGAACTACCGGCGCGGCAACGAGCGCCGCTGAGGCCGCGCCGATCGCGCGTGGCCGGACACAGGCGCGACCGCGCGCTTGCTGGCCCATCGCTGCGACACGACGTGGCGCACACGCCATCGTCACCACCCAGCGGTTCAGGCTCGCTGCCCTGGCTGACCTCGGACTCATGTGACTACCTCCACCGACCAGGAGCCCACCAGCCCGTCTGTGATACGCGCTCAGCCGCCGATGAGCCCGAGCGCGGTGAAGGCCTCGGCGATCGCGCCATCGATGCGGACCGTGACCGAACCGTCGGAACGGTGGGTGACCTGCTGCGAGTGCCCGTCGGCGGCGACGTAGAACACCTCGGGCGTGATGGCGCCGGGGTTGCTGCTGAACTGGCCGTTCGCGAGGTTGACCATGCCGTTCATCGCGGCGAGCGTGCCCTGACCGGCGACCTCGTGGATCGCGATCATGTGCCGGTGCGGGATCGCGACCAGCAGCCCCGGCGCCTGCCCGGTGCTGCCGATCTGTTCCAGCAGCTGGTCGAGCGCCAGGAACCGTGACGGACCGAAGAAGTCGTCGGTGACGAACACGTGCACCACGGCTTCGGTGCGTTCGGAGTCGGCCGCCACCGGGTCGTGCCGCATCGGCGGCAGCGCGCGGATGTTCTCGAGCGCGATCGGGCGGATCTCGTCCCAGGTGCCGAGCCCGCTGAGGCCGCCCAGCTCCTCGGTGTGCTCGGGGTGGTCGATGGTGACCATGCCGATGATGCCGGGCAGCACCGGTGAGTCGTAGTCGGGTGCTTGCGGCAGCGCGGACGCCGCTCGCAGTCGCAGGTAGAGGCGGTCGCGCACCTCGGCGAGCGACCCCGGCCCCGGGGCGTCGATGGTCGAGTCCATGATCCTGACGTGGTTGGCGATGAGCTCGTGCCACCGGTCGCGCGGTAGTCGCTCCAGCTGCGCCTCGAGGTTTCCGGTACCGAACGCGCGACCGTCCATGCCGCGCAATCCACCCTGACCGTCGGCGACCACTTCGCGCCCCATCTGCGCGAACTCCCGTTGTACCTGCTGCACGATCGCCGCACGGTCCGCATCGGTGAGCGGGCTGGGGCCGGCCGGTTCACCTGCCGGGCCTGCGCCGTCGTCCTTCTTGCGGAGCTTGTCCCACCAACCCATGGCAGCAGCCTGTCACGGTCTTGTTCTCAACCAGATAGTTGACAAGACCGAGCGACGGGTCTACGTTGTAATCAACCAACTGGTTGAGGAGGCATCATGGCGGACGAGCTGTCCCAGGTCTTCGCCGCACTCGCGGACCCGACGCGGCGCGACATCGTGGCGCGCCTGGCCTCGGGCGACGCGACCGTGACCCAGCTCGCTGAGCCGTACGCGGTCAGCGTGCAGGCGATCTCCAAGCACCTGCGGGTGCTCGAGGACGCCGGACTGGTCACCAAGACCAAGGACGCCCAGCGCCGCCCGGTGCACCTCGAGGCGGAGGTGTTCGACCTCATGACGAAGTGGATCGAGCGCTACCGGCGCGAAGCCGAGCAGCGCTACCAGCGCCTGGACGCCGTCCTGGCGGAGATGACAGAACCGAGCAACGAGAAGGGACAAGCATCATGACCACCATCACCGAAGCGACCATCGAGGCCGACGAGCGCGTGCCGCTCATCCGGATCACCCGGGACTTCGCGGCCACGCCGGCGCAGCTGCTCAAGGCACACACGGACCCCGAGCTGTTCGCCCGCTGGGTCGGACCGAACCGCATGGACACCGAGATCCTCGCCTGGGACGCCCGATCCGGTGGCGAGTGGCGCTACGTGGCCCGCCGCGACGGCGAGGAGTACGGCTTCCGCGGCTGCTTCCACGAGGTCAGCGACACCACGATCGTGCAGACGTTCTCGTTCGAGGGC
>NZ_JBMDXJ010000496.1:0-26956 GCF_048594945.1 Pseudactinotalea sp.
GTGGAGGTCGCGTGACCGAGCAAGTTGACCCCCAGCACGAGAGCGTGATCCGGTCGATGGCCGGTCCGCTCCCCGTCGAGCCGCGTGCCGTCGTCGATGCGCCGGCGGCACCTGGGGAGGTCGAGACGCAGACGGCGGAGCCGGGCGTGGTCGAGCCCCAGGTACCCGCCGAGGCCGACAGCCTCGCCGCAGCCGACGTGACCGCGGAACCACAGCCCGCCGCCGAGCCGGCAGCCGAGGCTGCGGCCCCGACGGAACCAGCAGCCGCCGAGACCCAGGCCGCGCCGGAGCCTGAGCAGGAAGCGTCCGAGCCTGTGTCCACGCCTGCCACCCCGGCACCGAAGCCGATGCCGGCCACCGCGCCGAAGCCAAGCGCCATCCCGCGCCCCGGGCCGCCGGCGACGCCCGCACACGCTGCGCCCACGCCAACGCCCGCGTCCGCACCGGCGGCCGCGCCTGCCGCCGCAGGGGCCGAGGCGCCGTTGGACCCCGCCCTCGTGACGGCGGCCGCCCAGTTCGGTCGCGTCGACGGTGAGGGCACGGTGTATGTCACGGACGGCGAGACCGAGCGCGTCGTCGGACAGTTCCCCGACGCTCCCGCCGAAGAGGCGATGCTGCTCTACATCCGCCGCTACCTCGACCTCGAGGCCCAGGTGGCGCTGTTCGAGGCACGACTCCCCCAGCTCAACGGGCGCGATATCGACTCGACCGTCGCGAACCTGACGGACGCGCTCAAGGAGCCGGCCGCCGTCGGCGATCTGCCCGGACTGCGGGCACGGCTGAGCGCCCTGGCCGATCAGGCGACCGAGCGGAAGCAGGCCCTCGCCGCGGAGCGCGAGGCCGCCCGAGCGCAGGCTCTCGTGGAGCGCACGGCGATCGTGGAGCGCGCCGAAGCTCTCGCTGCGCTCGACCCCGCTCGCGTGCAGTGGAAGGCCCAGGGCGAGGAACTCCGCGGCCTGCTCGAGACGTGGAAGTCCGCGCAGCGTTCGGGGGTTCGCCTCGACCGCAAGGAGGAAGACGCACTCTGGAAGCGGTTCGCCAAGGCGCGCGGAACGTTCGACCGTAACCGGCGTGGCCACTTCTCTGAGCTCGACGCGCAGCACAAGCAGGCCAAGGCAGCCAAGGAAGATCTCATCGCCCGCGCCGAGGCCCTGCAGACGTCGACCGACTGGGGCGCCACCTCAGCCGCCTACCGGCAGCTGATGGACGAGTGGAAGCGCTCCGGCCGGGCGTCCCGCAAGGACGACGACGCCCTGTGGGCTCGGTTCCGTGCCGCGCAGGATGTCTTCTTCGAGGCCCGCAACGCCCAGAACGCGCAGACCGACGCTGAGTACGCCGCCAACCTCGAGGTCAAGAACGCGATCCTCGTGGAGGCGGAGGCCCTGCTGCCGGTCACGGATGTGAAGTCCGCCAAGGGCGCCCTGCACAAGCTGCAGGACCGCTGGGACGCAGCCGGCAAGGTGCCGCGCGACGCCATGCAGCGCACGGAGGCACGGATGCGTGCCGTGGAGCAGGCGATCCGCAGCGCCGAGGACGCGCAGTGGCGCCAGTCCAACCCGCAGAAGCGCGCGCGTGCCGAGGGTTTCGCCGCCCAGTTGGAGGCGTCCATCGAACGTCTCGAGGACGACCTCGCCAAGGCTCGGCGCAGCGGCAACGAGAGCAAGATCAAGGCCGCCACCGAGGCGCTGGAGGCGCAGCGCGCCTTCCTCGACTCCGCGCTCCGAGCGGCCGGCGACAACTGACCTCAGCGGAGGCGAGGCTCGAGGATCTGTTCAGTCCTCGTCCTCGTCGTCGTGCTCCTCGAGGTGGTGCGCCTGGTTCTTCGCGCCCGTGAGGCGGAATACGTCGAAGACCCCGTCGATCTGGCGCACGGACTTGAGCACGTGACCCAGATGGCTCGGCTCCGCCATCTCGAAGACGAACCGCGAGATCGCCACCCGGTCACGTGAGGTCGCCACGTTGGCCGACAGGATGTTGACGTGGTTCTCCGACAGCACCTTGGTCACGTCGGAGAGCAGCCCATTGCGGTCGAGCGCCTCAACCTGGATCTGCACGAGGAACATCGAGCTGACGTCCTTGGCCCACTCGACCTCGAGCATGCGCTCAGGCTGCTTCTGCAGCGACTCGACGTTCGCGCAGTCGGTGCGGTGCACCGAGATCCCCGAGCCACGCGTGACGAACCCGACGACCTCGTCCCCCGGCACCGGTGTGCAGCAGCGTGCAAGCTTGACGAGCGTGTCGGCGCCGTCCATGCCGTTGACCACGATGGCGGGACTCGCGTGGCGGGCACGGGGGCTCGGGCGCCCCGGGAGGGTCGCCTCGGCGAGGTCCTCCTCGGTGCCCGACTCGCCACCGAGCGTCGCGACCAGGCGCTGCACGACGTTGGCCGCCGAGACATGTCCCTCGCCGACAGCGGCGTAGAGCGCCGACACGTCTGCGTAGCGCATCTCGTCTGCCAGGGCGACCAGCGTGTCGTGCGAGAGGATGCGCTGGATCGGCAGGTTCTGCTTGCGTAGCTGCTTGGCGATGAGGGTCCGCCCGGCCTCGATCGCCTCCTCGCGCCGCTCCTTGGTGAACCACTGCTTGATCTTGTTCCGCGCTCGTGGGCTCGCGACGAACGAGAGCCAGTCCTGGCTCGGGCCGGCGCTCTCGGCCTTCGAGGTGAAGACCTCGACCGTGTCCCCGTTCTGCAGCGCGGATTCCAGCGGCACCAGCCGCCCGTTGACCCGTGCTCCGACCGTGCGGTGCCCCACCTCGGTGTGCACGGCGTAGGCGAAATCGATCGGCGTGGATCCGGCCGGCAGCGCCTGGACGTCGCCCTTGGGAGTGAAGACGTAGACCTCGGCGCCCTGCATCTCGAACCGCAGCGAGTCGAGGAACTCCCCCGGGTCGGCCGTCTCCTGCTGCCAGTCGACGAGCTGCCGCAGCCACGGCATCGAGTCGTCGCTCGAACCCGACGACGTGCCGCGGGGCGCCGCCTTGGTGGACTCCTTGTATTTCCAGTGCGCCGCGACGCCGTACTCGGCCCGCCTGTGCATGTCGTGGCTGCGGATCTGGATCTCGACCGGCTTGCCCCCGGGTCCGATCACCGTGGTGTGCAGTGACTGGTACATGTTGAACTTCGGCATCGCGATGTAGTCCTTGAACCGACCCGGAACGGGGTTCCAGTGGTTGTGGACCACACCGAGAGCGGCGTAGCAGTCTCGCACCGAGTCCACGAGCACGCGCAGACCCACGAGGTCGTAGATGTCGGCGAAGTCGCGTCCGCGCACGATCATCTTCTGGTAGATCGAGTAGTAGTGCTTCGGCCGGCCGGTCACGGTGGCCCTGATCTTCGACGTCTTGAGGTCATCCAGGACGAGGTCGCGCACCTGGCCCAGGTACTCCTCCCGTGCTGGTGCGCGTTCGGCGACCAGGTGCACGATCTCCTCGTACACCTTGGGGTAGAGCGTGGCGAACGAAAGATCCTCGAGCTCCCACTTGATCGTGTTCATGCCCAGGCGGTGTGCGAGCGGGGCGTAGATCTCGAGCGTCTCGCGTGCCTTCTTGGACGCCGACGCTGCCGAGACGTACTTCCAGGTTCGAGCGTTGTGCAGTCGATCGGCGAGCTTGATCACCAGCACGCGGATGTCGCGTGCCATCGCGATCACCATCTTGCGCACAGTCTCGGCCTGGGCGGCCTCGCCGTAGGTGACCTTGTCGAGCTTGGTCACGCCATCGACCAGCGCGGCGATCTCATCCCCGAAGTCGCCGCGCAGCGCCTCCAGTGAGTAGCTCGTGTCCTCCACGGTGTCGTGGAGCAGTGTCGCCGCGAGGGTCGGCGGGGTCATCCCCAGCTCCGCCAGGATCGTGGCGACCGCGACCGGGTGGGTGATGTAGGGATCGCCACTCTTGCGGAGCTGACCTCGGTGGGCCTGCTCGGCGACGACGTAAGCGCGCTCGAGCAGCGCCGTGTCCGCCTTGGGGTGGTTCGCACGTACCGCGCGCACCACCGGCTCGATCGCCGGCGATGAGGTGTGCGCTCCTCGTGAGCCGAGCCAGACCAGCGCCGAGCGGACCCGTGAACCCGTCTGGGCTCCCTGGTCGCTCGTGGCGCCGACGGCGGTCTCCTCGGCCATGCAGAGATCTTAGGCGCCGCCGAGACTACTTCTTGCCGCGCCGCCGTCGGGGTTGAGCCGCTTGACCCTGGTGCCCACCGGCACGCAGACCACCCACGCGGGGCGCCCCGACGAGCTCGTCTGCGTCCTCGCCACGCTCCTCGGCGTCGGCGACAGCGCGTTCGCGCGCGGCGAGCACCTTCTCCGTGTGTGCCTTGATCGCCGGGTTGCGTCCGCGGAACGCCACCTCGGCAGGCGCGGCGATGAACACCGACGACGCCGTGGAGACGATCATGCCGATGAACAACGCCAGCGCGATGTCACGCAGCGTCCCGGCACCGAGCAGGAACGCACCGACGAAGAGGATCGATGCCACCGGGAGCACCGCCAGCACCGAGGTGTTGATCGAACGCACCAGGGTCTGGTTGACCGCCAGGTTCGCCGCCTCGGCGTAGGTGTAGCGCGTCTGCTCGAGGACTCCCTCGGTGTTCTCGCGCACCTTGTCGAAGACCACCACGGTGTCGTAGAGCGAGTACCCGAGGATCGTGAGGAATCCGATCACGGTGGCGGGGGTGACCTCGAAGCCGACACCCGCGTAGAGGCCGACGGTGATCACGAGGTCGTGCAGCAGCGCCACCAGCGCCGCGGCCGCCATCGTCCAGCGGCGGAAGTAGACCGCCATCACGATCGTGACCAGCACGAGGAAGATCACGAGCCCGCTCAACGCCTTGTTCGTGACGCTCTGGCCCCACGTCGGACCCACGAAGGACGCCGTGACCTCGTTGACGTCGACCTCGTACGCATCGGCGAGGAGCTGACGCAGCTCGGAGGTCTCCTCCTCTGTCAGCTCCTCCGTCTGGACCCGGACGGCGTTGTTGCCGACATTCGAGACGCGCGCCTCCTGCTCGGGCGCCACCTGGGCCAGTGCGTCACGCGCAGGCTGTTGATCGGAGATCGATGTCCCCGACACCGTGAACTCCGAACCACCGCGGAACTCGATCCCGGGGTTGATTCCACGGACGAGCAGCAACAGCACCGACAGCAGCAGCAGGCCCACGCTGATCGTGAACCAGCGCCGCCGCCGCCCGACGATGTCGTAACTGCGCTTGCCGGAGTAGAGATCGTTGCCGAACTGCGCGAAGCTGGCGGCCATCAGCGGTCCTCCTTGCTGGAGCCGACGAGCTCGGCGTCGGCCTTCGCGGCCGCCGCCCGTCTCTCGGCGATCGTGCCGGTCCGCGGCTCGCGCTCGTCAGGATTGCGGAACGACCCGCGGCCCCGGTACGCAGGCGCAACGGTCGATCCGAGGTGGGCGGGATCGAGCCCCGAGAGCTTGTGACCCTCACGGAAGAACTTGGTGCGGATCAGCAACTGCACCATCGGGTGCGTGAAGCAGAAGACCACCAGCAGGTCGATGATCGTGGTCAGACCGAGAGTGAACGCGAAGCCGCGCACCCCACCGACCGCGAGGAAGTAGAGGACCACGGCCGCGAGCAGGTTCACTGCGTCCGAGGCCAGGATCGTGCGGCGCGCACGCTTCCAGCCCTGCTCCACGGCGGCGTCGAGCCGTCTGCCCTCGCGTACCTCGTCTCGGATTCGTTCGAAGTACACGACGAACGAGTCCGCAGTGATACCGATCGCGACGATCAGGCCTGCAACGCCCGGCAACGACAGCCGGTATCCCTGCACCCAGGAGAGCAAGGCGATGACCCCGAACGTCAACGTCGCGGCCACGACGAGGCTGGCGACCGTGACGAGGGCGAGCCCGCGGTACTGCGCCAGCGAGTAGAGCACCACCAGCACGAGGCCGATCAGGCCGGCGAGCAGTCCGCGCTCGAGCTGCTCCGAGCCCAGCGTCGCGGAGATCTGCTCCTCCGACTGCACGGTGAAGTTGATCGGTAGAGCACCGAAGCTGAGCTGGTTCGCCAGCGTGGAGGCGGTCTGCTGGTCGAACTCGCTGCCCTGGCCGCCCGTGATCGAGGCTTGACCGTTGGGGATCTGCTCGGTGACGCTGGGCGAGGAGATCACGAGCGTGTCGAGAACGATCGCGAACCGGTTCATGCCCGGCTGGGTGGTCGCCAGACCTGCCAGGCGAGCGGTGACGTCGCTGAAGATCTGGCCTCCGGCATTGGTGAACTCGAGGAACACGGCGTAATCGCGGAGCACCTGACCCTGGTCGTTGGTGCGCAGCCCCGAGTTCGCCGACGCGATGTCTGTGCCTTCGAGTTCGGCCGGGCCGAGGATGTACTTCGCGGTGCCGTCCTGCGAGCAGGTGACCAGCGGCGCATCGGGGTCGTCTCCGCCACCGCCCACACGGTTCGCAGGGTCGGTGCAGTCGAGCAGGTAGAAGTCATAGGCGACCTGCTCGGTGATCCACGCCTGGTCGCTCGCACTGGTCGGCTCGGCCGCCGGCTCGTTCGAGAGCTCGCCGTCGCCGTCGGAGTCGGCGAGCTGGAACGCCGCCTCCTCGATCTCCTCCTGCGTGGGCGGCGTCGCGTCCTGCGTGGCAGCCTCGCTCGGCTCCTCCGACGGCGTCTCGGTGGCCTCTTCCGACGGCGTCTCGGTGGCCTCGTCGCTCGCCTCGTCCGTGGGGGTGTCGGTCTGCGTCGGGCGCATCATGCTGGTGCCACCCGAGGGGTTGGATCCGACGATCGCCGCGCCGTCGGTGCTGCCCTCGGCGTCGTCGAACGACTCGGTCGATTCGTCGGTCGGCACCTCGGTGCCCGCGTTGCCCTCATCGGCGTCGTCGGTCGGCAGCTCTCCGGAGCCATCTTCCGGATCGGTCGCCGACAACATCGCCGGGTCGACCGGGTTCGGGGCGTCCTCGACGAGCAGCACCCGGAATCGCATGTGTGCGCTCTGCCTGACGAGGTCCAGCGTCGCCTCGTCGGGCTGACCTGGAAGCGCGACCACGATGTTCTGGCCGCCCTGGCTGGTGATCTCCGCCTCGGACACGCCGGAAGAGTCCACGCGCTGACGGATCACCTCGATCGCCTGCTCGATGTCGCTGGCGCTCACCTGCGCGCCGCTCTCGAGCTGCGGCTCGAGGATGATCTGGGTGCCGCCCTCGAGGTCGAGCGCCAGGTTCGGGATCCAGGAGGCGTCCGACCACTTGGTGCCGGCGGTCAGACCGCCGAACACGAAGGCGATGATCACGCCGAGCAGCGTCAGGGTGCCCCAGGGGCGCATCTGTGACGACGAGTTACGTGTAGCCACTGCAGGTCAACTCTCGAGCAGGCACGCCTTCGGGGGCGCGCGCGGTCAGCGGGCGGTGTCGTCCCGGGAAGGGTTCGGGTTGATGCCGAGGTCGGTCGGCGGCAGCGCCTCGTCCTCGACCTCGTCATCCTCCTGCTCTGGTGCCTCGGGCTCGTTCTCGACCAGCTTCGCAATCGCGGCCAGGAGCCATACGGACTCCTGCCCGCCGCTGCTGATCAGCGTGACCTTGTCGCCGTCGACGTGCACCACGGTGCCGAACATGCCCGAGGTCGTCATGACCTCCTGGCCGGCGTGCAAGGTGCTCCGGAACTCGGTCGCAGCCGCCTGCTTCTTGCGAGCACGACTACTCATGAAGAGCATCGCCACGATGGCGAGCCCCATGAAGATGAGCAGGAACGTGCTGCTGCCACCGGCGCCGCCGCCACTTGCGGCCTCCGCGAGATACATGAATCACCGTTCGTCAGGGGTCTTCAGACTGCGGGCGAGTCTACGTCACCGGACCGATCACCTCGGGCGCGGCTCGCTCAGCTCCACAACGGCGTCTGGGGGCCGGGTGGGGTCAGGCCGAGATGGGCGAACCCGGCATCGGTCGCGACGCGGCCCCGCGGGGTCCGCGCCATCAGCCCCTCACGCACCAGGAAGGGCTCAGCCACCGACTCCAACGTCTCGGGTTCTTCACCCACAGCCACGGCCAGCGTCGAGACGCCCACGGGGCCGCCCGCGAACCGCTCGCACAGCACCCGCAGCACCAACCGGTCGAGCCGGTCCAGCCCACGCTCGTCGACCTCGAAGACCTGCAGCGCAGCGTGCGCCGCCGCCAGATCAGCATGCCCTTCGCCGCGCACCTCAGCCCAGTCCTGGACCCGGCGCAGCAGCCGGTTGGAGATCCGCGGCGTGCCTCGAGACCGGGACGCGATCTCCGCCGCAGCGGCCGGCTGCAGTTCGATCTCGAGCAGCTCGGCCGAGCGGTGCAACACCCGCTCCAGCTCGTCCGGTGAGTAGAAGTCCAGGTGCGCGGTGAAGCCGAACCGGTCACGCAGCGGTGCGGGGAGCAGCCCGGCCCGCGTGGTAGCGCCCACCACGGTGAACGGCGGCAGCTGCAGTGGGATGGCGGTGGCGCCGGGGCCCTTGCCCACGATCACGTCGACCCGGAAGTCCTCCATCGCCAGATAGAGCATCTCTTCGGCAGGGCGGGCGAGGCGGTGGATCTCGTCGATGAACAGCACATCGCCCTCGGCGATCGAGGACAGGATCGCCGCCAGGTCACCGGCGTGCTGCACGGCGGGTCCGGAGGTGAGCCGCAGTGCGCCCTGGACCTCGGCGGCGACGATCATCGCGAGCGTGGTCTTGCCCAGCCCCGGGGGTCCGGAGAGCAGCACGTGGTCCGGCGGTCGCCGCCGCGCCGTGGCGGCATCGAGCACGAGCGAGAGCTGGTCACGCACCACACGCTGCCCGACGAACTCCGTGAGCCTGCGGGGGCGCAACGCCGCCTCGACGGCCCGTTCGGTGTCGTCGGCGTCGGCCTCGACCAGGCGGTCCTGGAGTTCCTCCGCGTTGTCTGCCTCAGCCACGGCGTGCACCACCCAACAGCTGCAGCGCCGAGCGCAGCACGGCGCCGGTGTCGCTCGCGTCCACGCTGCCTGCCTCGAGCACCTCGTCGGTCGCGGCCTCGGCCTGCTTGAGGGCCCATCCGTGGCCGGTCAGCGCCGCGATGACGTCGGATCGGTTGCCTGGCGCGGACGCGCCGCCACTCTCCGGAATGGCGGCCAGCGCCGGGCCGAGCTTGTCGCCCAGCTCGAGGACGATGCGCTTCGCGCCCTTGTCGCCGATCCCCGGCACCTTGACCAGCGCCTTGTGGTCCTCGTTCGCCACCGCTTGCCGCAGGCCGTCCGGCGTGTGCACAGCGAGCATCGCGAGCGCGAGCCGCGGCCCGACGCCGCTGACGGTCTGCAGTGTCTCGAACACGTCGCGCTCATCCGCTTCCGAGAAGCCGAAGAGCGTCATCGACTCCTCTCGCACCACGAGCGAGGTCGGCAAGGTGACGGTAGCGCCATGCCGGAGCGTCGCTAGTGTGCCTGGAGTCGCGTGAACGAGGTGCCCGACTCCCCCGACGTCGATCACCGCGCTGTCGAGCCCGATGTGCTCCACCGTCCCACGCACGTGCGCGATCACAGGTTCTTCCCCGAGCTCATGGTGCAGGTCAACCCTTCAGCAGCCGAACATCTGTGCGACAGCCTAGCCGAGGTGTCAGCGAGCGAGCCGGCGACGCGCCGCCTGCGCCCGAGCCGCTGTCCCTGCGGCCGCCTCGGCCCAGGCGCGCTGTGCAGCGGTCTGGGTGCGCGCCCCGTCCAGGGGCACCACGGCCGAGCCACGCCACCCGTGGGTGATGGCGATCGCGAGAGCGTCGGCGGCGTCCGCCGGCGATGGCGCATCGTCGAGCCCGAGGATGCGCCGCACCATCTCCTGCACCTGCGCCTTCTCGGCGCGCCCGCTCCCGGTCACGGCAGCCTTGACCTCGCTCGGCGTGTGCAGGGCCACAGGGATGGCCACGCGTGTGGCCGCCACCATCGCGAGCCCGGCCACCTGCGCAGTCCCCGTCACGGTGCGCACGTTGTGCTGCGCGAACACCCGCTCGACCGCCACCGCGTCCGGCCGATGATCCGCGAGCCACTCCTCGAACGCCTCGGCCATCCGCATCAGCCGCTTCTCGGGGGCCATGTCGGCAGCGGTCCGGATGACGTCGACGGCTACCAGCCTCACCTTGCGCCCTGGCAGCGCCTCGATGACCCCGATCCCGCACCTCGTCAGGCCCGGGTCGACTCCGAGGATCCGCATGCTCACGTAGTCAGGTTCTCAGGCACGCCTCGTGCACGGGCAGACCGACACTCGCCCGGCCCGTTTCGGCACTGTCACCCAAGGCGCTGGGGACGACGGCGGTGGGCCGGGCTGGGTGGTCGACTCGCCCCTGGCCCGTGCCGCCTCGTTCCAACGTTGAGTAGGTGACACCAGCGGCACGACATTCCCGCCACGCCCACGAGGGCGAGCTCACCACGAAGCCGGTGATCGAGGATTCTTGTGCGAGAGGCTGGGTGGGCCTGGCGGGAGCGCCGAGGAACGAGGCGCGGATGGTTGGCCTCGCGCACAAGAATCCTCGATCGCCGGCGCCCGGACCGCACGCGCACGCGCCCCGCCAGCAAGAAACCTCAGTCGTCGTCGAGCGCCGCCAGCACCTCATCTGAAGCGTCGAAGTTCGCCCAGACGTTCTGCACGTCGTCGCTGTCCTCGAGCGCGTCGATGAGCCGGAGCACGTTGCGAGCGCCGTCGACGTCGACCTCGACCTCCATGGAGGGCACAAACTGTGCCTCGGCGGAGTCGTAGTCGATCCCGGCGTCCTGTAGCGCGGTGCGGACGGCGACCAGGTCTCCGGCTTCACTGACGACCTCGAGGCTATCGCCGAGGTCATTGACCTCATCGGCGCCCGCATCGAGGACGGCGTCGAGCACGGTCTCCTCGTCCGTGCCGCCGGACTCCCCCGCCTTGGGCACCAGCACGACGCCCTTGCGCGTGAAGAGGTAGGAGACGCTGCCGGGGTCGGCGAGCGAGCCGCCGTTGCGGGTGAACGCGACGCGCACGTCGGAGGCGGCGCGGTTCTTGTTGTCGGTGAGGCACTCGACGAGCACGGCGACGCCGCCGGAGGCGTAGCCCTCGTACATGATCGTCTGGTAGTCGGCGCCACCGGCCTCGGCACCGGAGCCTCGCTTGACGGCGCGGTCGATGTTGTCGGCGGGGACCGAGGACTTCTTCGCCTTCTGAATGGCGTCGAAGAGCGTCGGGTTACCGGCGGGATCGCCGCCGCCGGTGCGCGCCGCGACCTCGATGTTCTTGATGAGGCGCGCGAACAGCTTGCCGCGCTTGGCGTCGATGGCCGCCTTCTTGTGCTTGGTCGTCGCCCACTTGGAGTGACCGGACATGGTGAGCTCCGCTCCTGGTTGCTTGCTGGCTTGCGGTCACGCCGCGGCGGCTGATCCCACCATCGACACGAAGGACTGGTGGACCCGGTGGTCCGAGCTGATCTCCGGGTGGAAGGCTGTCGCCATCAGCGCGCCCTGACGGACGGCCGCGATCCTACCTGCCTTCGGGCCGGTCGAGACGGTCGCGAGGATCTCGACCGCGGGTCCTACCTCCTCGACCCAGGGTGCCCGGATGAACACGGCGGTCATCGGAGGGTCATCGGGCCCCGCCCCGAGGGCGGGCGCGTCGAGCCGCTCCTCGAAGGAGTCGATCTGCCTCCCGAAGGCGTTGCGACGCACCAGCACGTCGAGGCCCCCGATCGTCTGCTGGTCGTGCGTGCCGTCAGCGATCCGGTCGGCGAGCAGGATCATGCCGGCGCAGGAGCCGTAGGCCGGGAGGCCGTCGGCGATCCGCTGCCGCAACGGCTCCATCAGCTCGAACCGCCGCAACAGCTTGTCGATCGTGGTGGACTCGCCTCCCGGCAGCACCAGGCCGTCAACGGTGGCCAGCTCGCCCGGGCGACGCACGAGGCTGACCTCGGCGCCGCAGGCCGTCAGCGCGGCCGCGTGCTCGCGGACGTCACCCTGCAGGGCGAGCACCCCGATCCGCAGGGAGGTCACTGGGGAACCGCCTCGCCGGATGCGTCGTCGTCCTGGAGGCCCAGGTGGCGCACGGTACCGTCCCATCCGCCGGCGACAGAGGCGACAACGTCGGCGAGCTCCTGCGGGAACACCTCGAGGTCCACGGCGCGCAGGTCCTCGGCGGTCCACCAGGCGACCTCGTCCATGAACGACTGCTCGACGGCGGTCCACCCGTCCCGGCTGATCTCACCAGCGTCGTGGATCCGTGCGTAGTAGAAGACCTCGTCCTGCCGCACGTGCTCGGCCTCGAAGTCGAAGATCGCCTCCCGAGTGAGGACCGGTCCCCGCAGATCGGCCTCGCTGATCTGCAGTCCGGTCTCCTCGGCAACCTCGCGCACCGCCGCTTGTTCAGCGGTCTCATCGGCGTCGATACCGCCGCCAATGGTGAACCACCACGACCGTTCGGGGCGGTCCACGTCGTGGCCGCGCACCAGCAGCACCCGGTCCTGCTCGTCGAGCAGCAGCACGCGCGCGGCGCGGCGGAAGTAGCGGCCGTCGTCGGGGCTGCGCACCCACTCCGGCCCCAGCGGGCTCTCCGCGGTCACCAGCCGCGCTCAGCCAGCCGGTGCGGCTGCGGGATGTCGTCGACGTTGATGCCGACCATCGCCTCGCCGAGGCCACGGGAGACCTTGGCGATCACGTCGGGATCGTCGTAGAAGGTGGTGGCCTGCACGATCGCGGTGGCGCGCTCGGCCGGATTGCCGGACTTGAAGATGCCGGATCCCACGAAGACACCCTCGGCGCCGAGCTGCATCATCATGGCCGCGTCGGCCGGGGTGGCGATGCCGCCGGCGGTGAACAGCACGACCGGAAGTTTGCCGGTGCGCGCCACCTCGACCACCAGTTCGTACGGCGCCTGCAGGTCCTTGGCAGCCACGTACAGCTCATCCTCGGGCAACGAGGTGAGCCGCTTGATCTCGGCGCGGATCGACCGCATGTGGGTGGAGGCGTTGGACACGTCGCCGGTGCCTGCCTCGCCCTTGGAACGGATCATGGCGGCGCCCTCGGTGATGCGCCGCAGCGCCTCGCCGAGGTTGGTCGCCCCGCACACGAACGGGACGGTGAAGGCCCACTTGTCGATGTGGTTGGCGTAGTCAGCCGGGGTGAGCACCTCCGACTCGTCCACGTAGTCCACGCCGAGGCTCTGCAGCACCTGCGCCTCGACGAAATGGCCGATCCGAGCCTTGGCCATCACGGGGATAGAGACGGCCTCGATGATGCCGTCGATCATGTCCGGATCGCTCATCCGGGAGACCCCGCCCTGGGCGCGGATGTCCGCAGGCACGCGCTCGAGCGCCATCACGGCCACGGCGCCGGCATCCTCGGCGATCTTTGCCTGCTCGGCGGTGACGACGTCCATGATGACGCCGCCCTTGAGCATCTCGGCCATGCCGCGCTTGACGCGGGCGGTGCCGAGCTGCGGCTGCTCGGTGACGGGAGTCGTCGCGATGCTGGACTGGACCTCGGACACGATGAGACCTCGATGGCGCGGGGGGCGGGAGAACTGCCGACGCGGCAGTGTCACCAGTCTAGAGCCGCTACTGCTGCACGACTCCCCGTGCCGTCACGGTGAACGTATGGCGGTCTCTCTGGATCTCGTTGAGCAGCTCGTGCTCGCTCTGCGACGCTCGCAGCTCGGCCCGGCCCGTGAGCTGCCGCTGCCGGAGGTACGCCAGTGACGTGGCGTCGCGCTGGAACTCCTTCATGGCCTGCTTCGCCCGTTCGCCGTACCCGGTTGCCCAGGTGCGCGCCTGGCTCCGCATCCGCATCGAGGAGAGCATCTCGACCTCGTGCGGAGCGAACCAGCCGGCCTGGGCGTACTCGCCGAGTCGAGCCCGGATCACGTCGGCCTCCTGGCGGCGCAGCCAGAACATCAGCACGATCACGGCGATGAACAGCGGAACCTGGACGAACAGGAACAACACGAAGAAGTTCCCCAGGAACGACGTGCCGTTCCACAGCGCGTGCAGGCCCATGGCTCCCACGAGCCCGACCGGGAACGCGAAGAACACGGTCGTCGTTCTACGCGACCGTGCGGCCATGCCGATGGCGATACCGATACAGGCCGTGAACAGCAAGTGCGCGAACGGCGACATCAAGCCGCGCATGACGAACACGATCCACACATCGCTCGGATTCTGCGCGAAGTAGAGGATGTTCTCGGTGAACGCGAACCCGGCAGCGACCGTGGCCGCGTACACCACGCCGTCGACCGGACCATCGAAGTGGTGACGGCGCAGAAGGAACAGTCCGAGCACGATCAGACCCTTGAAGGTCTCCTCGACGACCGGCGCGACGACGACGGCTCCGAGCGTGGTCGCCGACTGGGCGTCGTGCGTGGCCTCGTAGAACGCCTGCGTGATTGCGGTGTTGAGCACCAACGAGGTGAGGGTCGCGACACCGGCACCGAGAAGCAAGGCTGTCAGCAGCATGAGCTTGGGCTCGGGCTCCCAGCGGTCGAGCCAGAGCACGCCCGCGAGCACGATGGTGAGCGGTATCAGCGCCAGGACCAGACCGGCGGTGGTCTCGCCGACGCCGGTCTGGCTCATGATGAAGATGATGACGGCGACCATCGTGATCGCACCGACAGCGATCCCGATGATGTTGAGCAGCGGTCGGTTGCTGACGTTCTGACCTGGCGCCCAGACCTGCTCGATCGGGCCGGTGGTGTTGGGGGGCGGCGCCGTCGCGGCGTTCTGCGACCCCCACTCAGCCGGGGATGGCGCGAAACCACCTGGACGGTAGGCCTGCGGGTAGGTCACCGTCGTCGCCGGTGAGTCTTGGGGGCTCGACATGGCCCACACTCTAGGGGTTGGCGGCGCCGATCACGTGGCGGTCGGGGTGCCGCGGAACACTTCGTCGTCCATCTCGAACGTGACCGGCATGGCGGCCCGGCCAGCAAGGTGGAACCACCGCACCAGCGGGTTCTGTCGCAGCCGCCGCGTGGCCACGACCGCATCGTTGTGGAACCGCCGAGCAAGCTGCGCGCGGTAGCAGGCCTGCTCGAGGTCGTCGAGGAGGTTCGCGGTCTCCGACTGCGCCCGGAGCGCCGCGATGTCCTCCGGTCCGCCGAGTGCGGCGCGCAGGTCCATCGTCAGCTCGGACTCGACCAGCCCGCGGTCGGCGCCGCTGTCCGCGAGATCGCTGTCACCGCCCACGAGTCGGCGCGCATGCACCGCCGCGTTCCAGGCGGCATCGGCCACGATCAACGTCGACGCCGGGTCGAGGTGGTTCGCCCTCGCAAGATTGCCCGCTGCCTCGGCACGCTTGACGAGCTGCGCCTCCAGCGTGGCCCGCGAGGAGATCACGCGGCGGTGCAGCCGATCCACCCGCTGGGCGAAGTTGACCAGCACCACACCGACCATCGCGAGGACCCCGATCGCGATCAGCGCGATCTCGGCGCCGCTCATCGCCGGCCCCGGAAGATCCGGCCGAGCAAGCCCGGCTCGTCGTCGCCGCTGCGGGTGACCATTGCGTAGACGTCGAGCAGTCTGGATGCCACCGTGCCCCAGTCGTATCGGGCGACGGCGGAGCGTGCGTACCGTTTCAACCTCGCCGTGGTCTCGGGGTCGCCCAGGGCCTCGAGCAGCGTGCGCGCCAGGTCGGCCGAGTCGCCGGTGCGGAAGATCCGCCCGGAGGCCCCGTCGTCGAGCACGGCCCGGAACGCGGTGAGGTCGCTCGAGATCACACCCGCTCCCCCGCTCATCGCCTCCACCAGCACGATGCCGAACGACTCGCCGCCGGTCTGCGGCGCCACGTAGAGGTCCAGCGAGGCGAACAGCGCGAGCTTGTCGGCCTCGCTGATCTCGCCCAGGTATTCGACCGCGTCACGCGGCAGGCCTGCCTCACGCAGTGCCGCGTCGATATCACCGCGGCCCGCGATCAGGAAGCGCGCACCAGGGTGGCGCTCACGGACCGCCATGACCGCTCCGAGGAGCACCGGCAGGCCCTTGCGCGGCTCGTCGATGCGCCCGAGGAAACCGATCGTCGGTGCCTGGGGCGTCCCCTGCCACCGTGAGGCCGGCTGAGCGTCGGCGAACTTCGCGACCTCCACGCCGTTGGGGATCACCACGGCATCGCCGCCCAGGTGCTCGACCACCGTGCGGCGCGCGGCCTCGGAGACGGCGATCCGTGCACTGATCCGCTCCAGCCCCGGCTGCAGGAACGGGTTGGCCACGATCATCGCGCGCGAACGCTCCTGCGACGAGTGGAACGTCGCGACCACCGGAGCCGTCGCGGCGCGAAGCGCGATCAGACCGACGCTGGGGACCACGGGCTCATGGATGTGCACCACGTCGTGCGCGCCGTCCTTGAGCCACTTGGTGATGCGACGCGTGACCATCGGACCGAACGCAACCCGCGCTGTCGAGCCGTTGTAGTTCACCGGGACCGTGCCGCCCACCGAGGTCACGTAGGCCGGTAGCGCGGACTCGTCGTCGGCGGGGGCGAGGACCTGGACCTCGTGGCCACGCGCCGTGAGGTGCTCGGCGAGGTCGCGGATGTGGAAGTTCACGCCACCCGGGACGTCCCACGCATAGGGCGTGAGCAGGCCGACACGCAGCGCGCTCACGCGGGTTCGCCATCCTCGACCGCGCTCGAGGTGGCGCGGGCGAGGCGGTCGGGATCGAGGTCCGCGGTGAAAACCTTCTGCAGCATGTGCCAGTCCTGCGGGTACTGCTGGATCATCGCCACCTGCAGGTCGACCCAGCGTTGCGTCATCGCAGCCACGGCCTCGGCCTGCTGGAGGTCCGGGACCTCGATCGGGCCCTGGAAGTCGATGACGATCCCCCACGGGCTACCCGCGCGGCGCTTCCGGTCCGCGTAGAGCCGTTCATAGCGGATGTGGACCGAGTACAAGGCCGCCTTCCCGGCCACGGCGAGGGCAGCTGGCCCTGGCGCGACCCGGAACGGGTGCCCGGCAGCATCCACCTCGAGACCGTCGCGGCTGAGGTCCCGATCGGCGAGCAGTGGCACGAACGAGACGGGCTTACGCATCCCGGTCAGGAGCCGGCGGAACACACCGGTGCCCTTCGCGAACGGCACGATCCGCAATCCCAGCCCTTCGCGGAAGTCGACGAACAGCCGGAACAGCTGCTCCGGCTCCAGCGTCTCCGCCACCGTGAGCACCGGCGCGTGCTGCTGCACGAACCAGGCACCAGCGAGGTCCCAGTTGCCGCTGTGGGTGAGGGCGCCGACCGTCGGTTGACCCGAGCGGATTCGCTCCACCATCGACGCGATGCCGACCGCGCGCACACGTGCGCTGATCTGCTCAGGCGACATCGCGGGCAGCTGGAAGGACTCCGCGTAGTAGCGCATGTAGGAGCGCATCCCGCGACGCGACATCCGCCGGAGCGCGCGCCCCTGGAGATCCGGTCGGAGCCGGGAGAGGTTGAGCTCCAGCTGCTTCACGCCGCCGATCCGGGCGGCGTGCGCGACCACGGCGACGAGATCGAAGATCCACCGCACCAGCCCGGCGGGCAGCTTCGGCACCACGCGCCAGGCCAGCAGAAACAGTGATCCGGAGTTCATGCTGGGGCCCCTTCCACGAGTGCGCGACGCACGAGCGCCATCCGCTGCCCGACCGTGACCAGGCTGGCCAGTGCCAGCAGCGCCAGCGCGCCGATCAAGACCTGCACGGGCAGTCCCAGGCCCACGAGCAGCGTCGCCACGAGTGCCACGATCAGCCGGTCCGCCCGCTCGGCGATCCCCACCTTGGCGACGACGCCGAGCGCCTGAGCCTTGGCGCGCGCGTACGAGACCAGGCCACCGAGCGCGAGGCAGGCCACCGACGCCGCCACGCCCCAGGTCCGGGTCGGGCCGTCGGCGTGGGCCACGAAATACAGCGTCAGGCCGGCGAAGATCGCGCCGTCGGAGAACCGGTCGAGCGTCGAGTCGAGGAACTCCCCGTACGGGCGCGGCTCGTCGCCGTGCACCAAGCGAGCCATGATCCCGTCGATCGAGTCCGTGAGCACGAACACGCCCAGCACCAGCGCGCCGACCACGAGATGTGCCGTCGGGAGCAAGGTGAAGGACGCGACGACCACGGCCGCGGTACCCGCGAACGTGACCACGTCCGGGGATACGCGCAGCCGAACCAGCAGGCGCGCCAACGGCCCGAACAGCGTGCTGGAGAAGCCGCGGCCGCGATTCCCGAGAACCACAGCTACTCCCCCGCCGGCCAGGCGGCGGCGAGCTGCGCGCGGGTGTCAGCGAGCAGCTCGGGCAGTGCCTTGGTGCGGCCGATCACCGGCAGGAAGTTGGCGTCGCCGTCCCAACGCGGCACCACGTGCAGGTGCGCGTGCCCGGCGATCCCCGCCCCGGCGCCGGCACCGGTGTTCATGCCCGAGTTGAAGCCGGTGGGGCGCTTCGTCGCACGAAGCACCTCCATTCCGGTGGTGACGAGCTCGATCGACTCGGCACGCTCCGCCGTCGTCATCTCCACCAGGTCCGGGACATGCCGATACGGGCAGATGAGCAGATGCCCGGGGTTGTACGGGTAGAGGTTGAGCGCCACGAAGCAGGTCTCACCCCGGTGCACGATCAGGGCGTCCTCATCGGGGCCGCGCGGGCCGGAGCAGAACGGACACCCCTTCTCCTCGGTGGAGGTGACCTTCGCGGGGCCGTCCACGTAGACCATCCGGTGCGGCGTCCACAGGCGCTCATAGCCATCCGGCTCCTGCGGGAAGCCGCCCGAGGTCTCCATCAGACCTGCACCCGGTCCGTGATCGCCTGCGTGACGATCTGCACCGCCTCCGCGATCGGCACACCGTTGCGCTGGCTGCCGTCACGGAACCGGAACGAGACCGCGTTCGCGTCCGCGTCCTCGCCTCCGGCGATGATCGTGAACGGCACCTTCTGAGCCGAGGCGTTGCGGATCTTCTTGTTGAATCGGTCGTCGGAGTCATCGATCTCGGCACGGACACCAGCCGCACGCAGCTGCGCGACGACGTCGTTCAGGTAGTCGTTGAACGGCTCCGCCACCGGGACCGCGAGCACCTGCACCGGGGCCAGCCACGGGGGCATCGCGCCCGCGTAGTGCTCCAGCAAGATGGCGAAGAACCGCTCGATCGAACCGAACAGGGCGCGGTGGATCATCACGGGCCGCTGCCGGCTGCCATCCGCTGCCGTGTACTCCAGCTCGAACAGCTCCGGCTCGAAGAAGTCGAGCTGGATCGTGGACAGCTGCCACGTGCGGCCGATCGCGTCCTTGGCCTGCACGGAGATCTTCGGGCCGTAGAACGCCGCGCCGCCCGGGTCTGGCACCAGCTCCAGGCCGGACGCCAGCGCGACCTCCTCGAGCGTGCGGGTGGCCTCCTCCCAGGTGGCGTCGTCACCGACGGACTTCTCGGGGTCGCGGGTGGAGAGCTCGAGGTAGAAGTCGTTCAACCCGTAATCACGGAGCAGGTCGAGCACGAAGGTCAGCAGCGAGCCGAGCTCGTCGCGCATCTGCTCGCGGGTGCAGTAGATGTGCGCGTCGTCCTGCGTGAAGCCCCGGGCGCGGGTCATGCCGTGCACCACGCCGGACTTCTCGTAGCGGTACACGGTGCCGAACTCGAACAGCCGCAGCGGCAGCTCGCGGTAGGAGCGGCCGCGCGCGTCGAAGACCAGGTTGTGCATCGGGCAGTTCATCGGCTTGAGGTAGTAGTCCTGGCCCTCGCGGCGTAGCGTGCCGTCCTCGTGGTACTCGGCATCCAGCCGCATGGGCGGGTACATGCCGTCGGCGTACCACTCAAGGTGCTTGGAGGTCTCGAACAGCTTCGCCTTGGTGATGTGCGGGCTGGACACGAAGGAGTACCCGGCGGCCACGTGCCGCTTGCGGGAGTAATCCTCCATCTCCATCCGGATCATCGCGCCCTTGGGGTGGAACACCGGCAGCCCGGATCCGATCTCCTCCGGGAAGGAGAACAGGTCGAGCTCGGTGCCGAGGCGCCGGTGGTCGCGCCGCTCGGCCTCGGCGAGCCGCTCGGTATAGGCGCGCAGCTCATCCTTGGTGGGCCACGCGGTGCCGTAGATCCGCTGCAGCTGGGGGTTCTTCTCGCTGCCACGCCAGTAGGCGGCCGCGCTTCGCATGAGCTGGAAGCCATTGCCGATCAACTTCGTGGTGGGTAGGTGCGGGCCGCGGCACAGGTCCTTCCACGCCACGACCTCGTTGCCCTCACGGTCGCGGGCCACGTTGTCGTAGATCGTGAGCTCGCCCGCGCCGATCTCGGCGGACGCGCCTTCCGCAGCCTGCTCGGCGGAACCGGAGCCCTTGAGCCCGATCAGCTCGAGCTTGTACGGCTCGGCCGCGAGCTCGGCTCGCGCCTCGTCGTCGGTGACCACGCGACGGCGGAACCGCTGGCCCGTGTTGACGATCTTCTGCATCGCCTTCTCGAGCTTCTTGAGGTCCTCGGGCTGGAACGGGGTCTCGACGTCGAAGTCGTAGTAGAAGCCATCGGTGATCGGGGGGCCGATACCGAGCTTGGCATCCGGGTTCACCTGCTGCACCGCCTGCGCGAGCACGTGCGCGGCCGAGTGCCGGAGGATGTTCAGTCCGTCCGGGGAGTCGATGGTCACGGGCTCGACGGCGGAGCCACCATCGAGGGCAGCGTCCAGATCGCGCAGCTCACCATCGAGCCGGATGGCGACCACGGCCTTGTCCGAGCCGAACAGGTCCGTACCCGTGGTGCCCGCGGGGACCGACTGCTGGGTACCGGCGACGGACAGGGAGAACTCAGGCACGGTCACGGGACCACTTTCAGGTTCGGGTTGCGACGGACTCCCCGATGGTAGTCAGGGCGCGGCGGTTGACCAGCACGCGCGCCGTCAGTAGGGCGCATGCGGGCCTGGGAGCATCGAGAACTGCAGGTGATCGCCGAGGATCGCGGTGTCCACCAGCACCGGCGGGGCAACCCGCGCTCATCGCTCCGCAGACCGATCGGTCCTCGCCATCTGGATGGCGTCGACGTTCACAGCCCCGCCGTCCTCCGCGACGGCGCCGTCGGCTCGCGTCCCCCAAGCGCCGAAGCTCAGCTCGATTCGCTGGGCGAATTCGGACGTGGCCGACGAGGCGTACGTCTCAGCCACGGGTCGATCACCGTGATCCCGGCGCCCCTTGCATGCTCAAGCGCGGGGAGCAGTGTTGAGGCTTCCTCCAGCGAGACGACCCGCCGGACCAGCTGCTGCGGGGTGAGTGCGCCGCTCTCGACCAGCGCGAGCATGTCCGGATAGTCCGCGGCGGCCATGCCGTGGCTGCCGAGGAGGTCCAGTTCCCAGCCGATCACCCGGTCCATCGGGATCCGCGGGTGCCCGCCGACCGGTGGCAGCAGCCCGATCTGCACGTGCCGGCCGCGACGGCGCAGGCTGTGGATGCCTGTCGCGGCGGCTTCGGGAGTGCCGACGGCGTCGGTGGCGACATGTGCACCGCCACCGGTGAGCTCGTGGACCAGATCCGCCACGCCGTCGGACGTCTCCAGGACATGCTCGGCGCCGAGCTCGCGCGCGAGCGTGAGGGCCGCCGGGTTCGGGTCGACCGCGATCGTGCGGGCACCGATCGCAGCGGCGATCATGACGGCGGACAGTCCCACGCCGCCTGCACCCACCACGGTGAGCCACTCGCCCGGCTGCAGGCGAGCGCGGGAGACCAGGCCGCGATACGCCGTCGCGAATCGGCATCCCAGACTCGCCGCGGCCTCGAAGCTGACCGAGTCAGGGATCCGCACGAGGTTGGTATCGGCGCCGTGCAGCGCGACCAGCTCGGCGAACGAGCCGGCATGCGTGAAGCCGGGCTGCTGTTGTTCGGGGCACACCTGGGAGTTGCCGCTCGCGCACCAGTCGCACCGCCCGCACCCCTCGACAAACGGGATCGTGACCCGGTCGCCCACGCGCCACCGCTCGATGCCGGTGCCGACCGTGGCCACGACGCCCGCGAGCTCGTGTCCGCCGATGTGCGGGAGTGCGACGTCCTCGTGGCCGACCCACGCGTGCCAGTCGCTGCGGCACAGGCCGGTCGCGCGCACCTCCACCACGACGCCGCCCGCAGGTGCAACCGGCTCAGGGACGTCACGAACACTGACCGGACCGCGATAGCTGTCGTAGACGAGGGCGCGCACCCTCGAAGGGTAGGACGCGGCAGACTGCACGCATGGATGTGGACCCGAGTCGGGCGCACCGGTCGGTCGCCCTCGTTGCGTACGACGAGCGTTGGCCGGATCGATTCGCGGCCACGCGGGCCCAGCTCGCCGCGACCTTTCCGGCGGCTGAGATCGAGCACATCGGCTCCACGAGCGTGTCCGGGCTCTCCGCCAAGGACACCATCGACGTCGCCGTGGGAGTGCCGGACGTGACGACCGCGCTGAGCCCAGCGATCCTCGCCGAGCTGGCCGCGCTCGGGTTCACGCACCGGCCCTCGTCCTTCGCAGACAACCCCGATCACGCGTTCCTGGACCGGATCGTGGCTGACCACCGCACCGATCACGTCCACGTGATGACGCTCGACTCAGCGACGTACCGCGACCGGCTGGTCTTTCGCGACTACCTGCGCGCCTCGCCCGAGGTGGTCGCACGTTACGAGGACCGCAAGCGCGATCTGGCGGAGCACTATGCCGAGCAGCGCAGCGAGTACGTCGACCGCAAGTCGCTGGTGGTCGATGAGTTGATGCGGGGGGCACGCGCCTGGGCCGATCGCTCAGGCTGGTGATGTCGGGTGGGCGATACTGGGTTCGAACCAGTGACCTCCTCGGTGTGAACGAGGCGCTCTACCACTGAGCCAATCGCCCGAGTGTGTGCTCGGTGCCCTCACGGGCGAGAACCGATATTAGCAGCGCTGACGGCGTGCTCCGAACGCACCCTCACCGGGGGTTGAGACGGGCCAGCAGCCGGGTCAGCTCGTAGCGAGCCAACCCCGTCGCCGACCGAGGGTCGTAACCGAGCGTGCGGGTGAGCTTGTCGTGACGCTCCTGCAGCGTGGAGTGATGCATGCCCAGCGCAGCGGCGGCGGCACGCACGCTCTCGGCGTGCACCAGGGTGCGCAGCGTGTGTGCGGTCCGCGCGTCCAGCGCACCCAGCGCCGCCACGTCAGGGAACTCCGCCGCCATTGGCGCCAACACCTCGACGGCACGGAACAGCACACCCAACGCTGCGGTGTCGACCACCGGGGTGACGTCGTCGGCCAGCCGGAACGCGAGCAGCGCCGCGCGGCACGAGCCAGGGAGGTCCTCGGTCTCGGTCCAGGTGCCGAGGCCGGTCCGCGCCGCAGAGACCACGGGCCCGCCCGCACGCACCACCGTCGCCCGGACGGTCTCACTCTCGCTCACCATCACGGCACTGGGACCGGGCGGCCGCGTCGCGGCCTCCGTGACCTGGACCCGCAGCGTCCCACCAGTCCCAGGCGCACGGCGTCGATGTGATGCTGGTTCGACCGTTCCACAGACCGGGTGTGGCCGGGACCCGCCGTTCGTGACCGAACCGGCGTGTACCTCCCCTCCATCTGGCGGGGCCTCGTAGCGTGGCGGCATGTCCGAACCTTCCCTCGCCATGCTGTGGGAGGACACCGACCCGACGGCGGCCCTTCCGGATCGCTTCGGCCTCCCCGACATCGAGGCGGCGGCCGAGTGGGTCTCCACGGCCCTCCACCGCGGCTGGAGCCTGTCTGGGGCGCGAGTGGAGCGGGTCCTCATCAGCCACGTGAATGCGCTCGCCTGGGTACGCACCGCCGAGCAGGCGTTCGTGGTCAAGTTCTGCTGCGACCCGGGCGCGTTCGACCGGCTCGGTCGCATCGCCGAGCTGCTCGGCCGGCTCGACGCGCGAGGTATGCCGGTCGCCGCACCGGTCCCGGGGCGCGATGGTCGACGGCGGAGCACAGTCACGAGCGATCGTCCCCTCTCGATCGCGGTCCATCCGACGATCGAGGGCGACCTCCTCGATGTGGGCGACCTCGCAGCCGTGCGGGCAACGGGTGAGCTCGTGGGGCGACTGCACCTCGCGCTGGCGGACGAGGATTCGACCCCCTTCGCCGACGGTCCGCGCGAGATCGCCGGCGACCTGCGCGTGCACATCCTCGGCACGCTCGACCGCCTCCCCCGCGACCGGGCGCCACGTGCGCACGCGCGTCTCGTGGACCTGCTCGAAACGCTCCCCGACCTCGACGTCACGCCCCAGCTCGGCCACGGCGACGTTCGCGGCGCGAACGTGCTGGTGCGGAATCACCGGGTCGCGGCGCTGCTGGACTTCGACGAGCTGAGTCTGCGGCACCGGACCGTGGAGATCGCCCTGGGCGCCGTGCTGCTCGCGACCGAGTTCCGCCGCTGGCCACCAGCGCCTCCGCTTGCGCACGAGGCGCTCCTGGCCGGGTACCAGAGCGTCGTCGACGTCACCGAGGTCGAACGTGCCTGGACCGAGGCACTCCGCCTCTGGTTCGGGCTGACCCAGATCCCGCCGGGACCTGACCCGGCCGGCTGGGCCGACGCCGTCGAGCAGTCCGCCTGAACGGGCTGGGCGGGCGCGTTACGGGTCCAGCTGCTCGCGGCTGCGGCGGTGGAACTCCTCACCCATCCGAAGCGTGAGAGGACCGGGCTCGAGCTCGCGGTCATCCACGGCCACGATCGGCGTCATGCCACGCGTGCTGGAGGTGAGCGCCGCGTGCCGGGTCGCGTGGATCGCCGCAAGCGGGCGGGCCTCCTCGCGCACCTCGATACCCGCGTCTGATGCCCACTCCAGCACGAGCGCACGCGTGACACCCGCAAGGGCGCCCGAGTCCAGCGGCGGCGTGACGAAGCCGCCGTCGACCTCGAGGAACACGTTCGTCCCGGTCCCCTCACACAGCTCGTTCCGGGTGTTGCCCAGGATCGCCTCGCCCGCTCCACGCTCCTTCGCGTAGGCCAGCGCCACGACGTTCTCGGCATAGGACGTGGTCTTCAGCCCGGCGATCGCCGACCGCTCGTTGCGCACCCACGGCGCCACGGCCACCCGCACCGGGCCTGCCGGCCGCGCACCGCCCGCGGCCACGATCAGCGTCCCCGCACCCGCGAGCCGGTCCGACCCGAGCGGGCCGTAGCCGGCAGTCCAAGTGATCCGCAGCCGGCCCATGCCGCCGCCATCTGCCTGCCACCGCTGCTCGACGGCGTCCACCGCCGCGCGTACTCGGCTCTCGTCGGGCGCGTCCAACCCGAGGCCCTCGGCCGAGCGTTGCAGCCGCTGCACGTGCCGGGTCAACGCGAACGTGCGGCCGTCGATCAGCTCGCAGGTCTCGAACACGCCGTCACCGACGGTCACGCCGTGGTCGAGGGCGGACACCAGCGGCGTCCGCGGGTCGTGGAACGTGCCGTCCACGAACAGCAGGGGCTCACTCATGCACGCCAGCCTGCCCGGTTCACGCCCGCGACGCCAGCGCCACCAGACGCGCCGCCTTGAGCTCGGTCTCCGCCCACTCCTGCTCGGGGTCGCTCCCCCACGTGATGCCTGCGCCGGTGCCGAACCGCAGCTCACCGTCCGCCCACCAGAACGTCCGGATCCCGACCGCGAGTCGGGCCTGCCCCCGGTCGGCGTCGATCCACCCGATCTGGCCGCAGTACGGACCACGCGGTGCGGTCTCGAGCTCCTCGATGATCCGGAGCGCCGACGACTTCGGCGCCCCCGACACCGAGCCAGGCGGGTGCGCCGCGGCGAGCAGCGCAGACCAACCCGACCCACCGCCGTCGAGCAATCGCCCGCGCACCCGCGAGACCAGATGGACCAGACCAGGGTGCTCTTCGAGAGCGAGGAGATCGGTCACCTCGACCGTGCCCGGCAGGCACACCCGCTGCAGGTCGTTTCGCACCAGGTCTGTGATCATCACGTTCTCCGCCCGGTCCTTGGGGAGAAGGCCCGACGGCGTCGCGGCCGTGCCCTTGATCGGTCCCGAGGTCACGGTGCCGTCGGCCACCTCGAGCGAGAGCTCTGGCGAGGCGCTCACCACCCAGGACCCCGGCCCCGCGGCGCCGCCCGCCGGAATGTCCACCAGCGCTGCGTAGGGCGCCGGGTTGCCCGTCGCGAGCCTGACTGCAAGGCCGACGGGATCGGGGCGGCGCGGCACCGACGCCGACAGCACCCGGCAGATGTTCGCCTGGTAGACCTCCCCCTCGGCGATCTCGTGCCGCACCGCTCGCACGGCGGCGACATAGGCCTCGTGCGAGAGTGATGTTCGCCACCCGTCCCGCTCCGGGCCCTGCCAGCGTTCAGGGCCGTACGTGACCTCATCGGTGGCCCTGACATCACGGAACCGCCACGCGTGCCACGGCCCGTCGAACTCCGCGACCACGACCCACCAACCGCCACCTGCCAGCGCCTCCGGGCGCTCCCGCAGGTCCACGTGCTCCACCACGGTCTCGGCCCGGACGCCGCGGAACCACGCGCGACCCGGTGCCTCGACAGTGCTCACACCACCACGCTAGCCAGCCCGGCGATCAGGCTCTGGAGTGTCCACCTGCAGACACGCCGCGGACCTCGGTTGGACGTTGCCGCGATCCGTGGGCTAAAGTCGACGCCGCACCACCGAGAGGGAAACCGCACTCGGTGACGCACGCGGATGTGGCTCAGTTGGTAGAGCATCACCTTGCCAAGGTGAGGGTCGCGGGTTCGAGTCCCGTCATCCGCTCGAAATCGGCGGCCCACGAGGGCACACCTGGTGGGTTGGCCGAGAGGCGAGGCAGCGGCCTGCAAAGCCGTATACACGGGTTCGAATCCCGTACCCACCTCGCACGGGCGATTGGCGCAGCGGTAGCGCGCTTCCCTGACACGGAAGAGGTCACTGGTTCGATCCCAGTATCGCCCACACTGCTAGGAACACGAGCGTGTCAGCTCACCTGCAGCGACCCACCCGCGCGCCACCTCGTTGCGCGTTCACAGTGCCGTCGGGCCCAGGGTGCCCGGCGTAAGTGGAGACACAGTGCCCAACGGCTCATCGCAAGCCCGCCTGCTCGATCGTCGCGCCGCCCGCGGCGATGACGCGGCGCCCATCATCCCGATCCTCGCCCGCAA